>JAQTRI010000027.1 GCA_028711905.1 Candidatus Wallbacteria bacterium
GTGCAGGCTCCTGCGGTCAATCTGATAATACACGCATGAGATCACGATTACAGCCAGCAGAAAGGCGTTGATCAGATAAAAATCCCGGTTGTGCCCGGTTTTTTTCAGTCTGCCTTCCGAAAGTTCTTCACCCATTGTTCCACCCGTTCCAGATAAATTTTACCGCAATCATTATTATTTTCGCATGACAGGCTCAAAGAATCCTCTTTTTTTTCAAGGCAGCATCTTTCCATGAAAACAACACCGACGCGGCGTCCCGCGCACACACCACTGACAATAACACTTGAGCCGGGGGCGATTGATTTCAGGGCCGGCAGATCATTGATCCGGAACAGGCAGTTTACTATGCCGGGCTGAAGAGGATAACCTGCAAGCACCACAAAAGGATCAGACATCGGATCACTGCAAACCCGCTCAACCGCCCCCCTGACAGCAGTCATCCTGCCTGTGAACGAAACTTCAGCGCTCCCGGGATTGTCGTGAAACATGCGGCACAGGTCGTGAGCCCGCCAGACCTTCATAACTGTCAGCCCGCCTGTCCGGCCGGGTATGGAGATCACGACAAGGAAAAACAGGAACACTGCCGGACATTTCATACAAACATATTGCACATGATATTGCAGGGGCGAATAATCAATCGCCCTTGCAGTACATGGTTGCGTTTACATGAAGTAACCAGCAAAACCGGCAGTAAGCATTCAAATCTCGATGGTACAAGCGGAAAAGCGGAGAAGCGGGAAAGCGGTGCTGGAAATTCCGCATGTCCGCTTAAACGCATTACCGCATAGCCAAGCACTAAGCGAAACTCAGGTTGCTCACATGGACATCCTGCATGATGACAGCAGCACAGCCCTGTCCCATAATCCAAGGCAGCGGCCGAAAATTCTGACCTCATCCCCGGCTCTCAGGCGGAACAGGCTGCTGAAGTCACCTGCGGCGAAACCGCAATCGATTTTAGCCGTGCGATAGGGACCTACCTTGAGGACTACCTGATATCCGTCTACCGGGTTGCAGCAGACGCTCTGGATCCTGCCACGCACAAAAATCCATTGATTGGTATAGAGGGCGTCTGCGTAACGGCGATCAGCCGAATAGGCGGAAAATAGATCCCCGGCTGACAGAACTATGCCTTCTGAGGCTGCACAAGGCTCAATTGCAAGGCCATTCATTACAGTAAACAGAAAAACAAAAACCATTATAAAACGCATGAATTTATTATAGATGATGGATTGTTTTTCCGCAAACCAGACATTGACAAAAGCGTTTGATCTCTGGGACAATCATTGACAGCAATCCATAATTCATTCTCTGGAGGAAGCATGCAGGCCTATATAATCTCAGCAACCAGAACCGCAATCGGCAGTTTCAACGGCACTCTTGCCCAGTTTACAGGTCCGAAACAGGCGACAGTAGCCGTTGATGAGGCCATAAAACGCGCGGGAGTCAACCAGGCAGAGATCGATGAAGTAATACTGGGTTGCATCCTGCAGGCAGGCCAGGGTCAGAACATCGCGCGCCAGGCTCAGATCGGCGCCGGTATTCCTGCGGAGAAAATCGCCATGACAGTCAACATGGTGTGCGGTTCTGGAATGAAGGCTGTCGCTCTTGCGGCACAGGCGATCCGTGCCGGTGACCTTCAGCTGGCTGTCGCCGGGGGCGCGGAAAGCATGAGCAATGCTCCCTATTATGACACAGCCGCCAGATTTGGCGCTAAAATGGGGCACCAGACTCTGATCGATTCAATGATCCATGATGGTCTCTGGGATGTATTCAACAACTACCATATGGGAATCACAGCGGAAAACATCGCTGAAAAGTTCAAGATTACCAGGGAAGAACAGGATTCATTCGCCTGCTCCTCGCAGAACAAGGCAGAAGCTGCGATCAAAGCGGGCTACTTCCTGGATGAAATCACACCAGTCATGATCCCCCAGCGTAAAGGTGACCCTGTAGCCTTTAATCAGGATGAATTCCCACGCGCAGGTGCAACAGTCGAATCTCTGGCCAAACTCAAACCGGCTTTTAAAAAAGACGGCACAGTCACTGCCGGCAATTCTTCGGGAATCAATGATGGAGCCGCAGCTTTAGTGGTCTGCTCCGAGGAGTACCTGAAAAAGAACAATCTCACGCCTCTGGCCCGTATCGCAGCCTATGGAGCAGCAGGGGTTGACCCATCCATCATGGGACTCGGCCCTGTCGGGGCTGTCAAAAAAACCCTGGAAAAGGCCGGCTGGAAAAAACAGGACCTGGACCTGATCGAGGCCAACGAGGCCTTTGCCGTTCAGTCAATCGCGGTCAACCGTGAACTGGGCTGGAACGAAAACATCATTAATGTCAATGGCGGGGCTATCGCCCTTGGACATCCGATCGGGGCCTCCGGCGCACGCATCCTGACAACCCTGCTGTACGAAATGCGGCGCCGCAAAGCCAAAAAAGGTTTAGCCACACTGTGCATTGGCGGCGGCATGGGTATAGCCATGGCGATTGAGAGCTGCTGAGGAGAAGGCCACCGGTCACTGATCTTTGGCATTGGCACAGGAATTGTTTAAAGCACAAAATAATCGTTGTCAGTCAACTTTAATCGTCCTATTGGTGACTGGTTCAATTAATTATTCAGTTGACCCTGTGGATATCGTAGAGTAAAGTATCTTCACTTCTAAGGAACATGGGGAAAAATTTGTCAGATTTTTTGTCCTTTGTTCGTATTTCTAAGGGTTTCATATTTTCATCAATATATCAAGGGGGGATGGATGCCTAGGATCATCAGCGTTGGTAATCGCCAAAAAATCAGCTATCAGAAGCTGATCCAGAAACTGGATGTGCCGAACCTGATCGAAGTCCAGCTCAGTTCATACTACTGGTTTCTGCAGCCGGATCGCGAGTCAGGCGAACGGCGCAGACAGGGTCTGCACGAAGTTTTTCAGGAAATCTTCCCGATCCAGGACTTTTCCGGCAATCTGGTGCTCGACTATGTTGAATACAACCTGGGCCTGCCGCGCTGCAAAAAATGCCCGGGATCAAAGAAAAACCCTGAAGAAGGATGCAAGTATTTCAAGTGCTATTACCGCGAAAAAAAGTGCAAAATCATCAGCCTTTACGGTAAGCCATACAGAATAAAGTACCTGCCCGAGGATTGCCGCAAACTGGATCAGACATACAGCATCCCCCTCAATCTTAAAGTAAAACTCATTAACAAGAATACAGGCGAGGTCAAGGAACAGGATGTTTTCCTCTGCAATCTCCCCCTGATGACGCAGAGCGGCACCTTTGTGTTCAATGGTGCAGAACGCGTAGTTGTCAACCAGCTGCACCGCTCGCCCGGTGTCTATTTCGGCTATGACCGTGTCAAGAAGATTTACGATGCACGCATCATTCCGGACCGCGGCGCCTGGATCGAAATTGAGCTCGACCTGATCAAGGACGCCATTTATGTGCGTCTGGACCGCAAGCGCAAGGTCAGTGTCACAGCCCTGATCAGATCCCTTGGCTGCATAGCCGAAGAGGATATCCTCAATCTGTTTAACAGCAACCCCTACATTAAAAATACTCTGATCAACGACAAAGCCACCAATTATGAAGAAGCACTGAAAGAAATATACTCCAGGCAGCGGCCTGGCGAGCCGTTCACAGTTGAAAACGCCGAAAACCACATGAAGCAACTGCTTTTCAACCCGAGAAGATACGATCTTTCAGATGTCGGACGCTACAAAATCAACAGCAAGCTGCGGCTGCGCTCACAGATTGTGCGGCATATGGCAGCTCAAAGCGTCATCAACAATGTCACATCCGAACTGATCGTCGAATCCGGGGAAATCATCAATACCAGGACAGCAGAACTGATTGAGCAGTTCGCCGGCGACTTCATCAAGATTTTCAACAATGAGGGCGAAGCGTTCCTTGTTTACAACGAAAAGGACTATGAGGAACTGAGAATCAAAGATGTCCTGCAACTCGTTGAGAGCGTCAAGGTCGGCAAAAGGACCGTTCCTCCAGGCACCACCCTTACAGCAGAACTGGTTGAAGAATTGACCGCTCTTGAGGACGCCAGATTCATTATCCGCCGCAATTCGGAAGGAGAGCCCAAGCGCGTTGACACCAAGGAACTGAATCGCAAGTTCAACGAAGTTGAGCTTTTCAACCTGGAAAACGAGGATCTGAACCGCAAGCGCGTACTTGGAAGAATTGTGCACAATGAAATCCGTAAGGATGATCGGATCATCGCTCGCGTGGGCGATGAAATCAATTTTTCGATCTGGGCTGCGATCAAAAACCTGGACATTCAGAAGATCATAGTCAAAAAAGGCCGTCTGATCACCTTTGAAGACATCATAGGCGCCATCCGCTATCTGCTCGAATACGCCAATGGTATCGGTAATGAAGATGACATCGACCACCTGGGCAACAGACGCGTGCGTCGCGTGGGAGAGCAGCTGCAGAATCACTTCCGCATGGCTCTCATGAAAATGGAGCGCGAAATCAAAGAGCGCATGACCATCCAGGACCCGTCAGGCATCACGCCCCAGGCGCTGATCAATTCCAAGCCCATCACAAGCATGGTCAATGATTTCTTCGGATTGTCGCAGCTTTCACAGTTCATGGACCAGACCAATGCCCTGTCCGAACTGACCCATAAACGAAGGGTTTCAGCCCTCGGACCCGGTGGAGTGAAGCGCGAACGCGCAGGATACGAAGTGCGCGATGTTCATCCGACACACTATGGCCGCATCTGTCCGATCGAAACGCCTGAAGGCCCGAACGCCGGACTGATTTCGTCCTTAGCCGTGTATTCCAGAATCAATGAACTGGGCTTCATCGAAACGCCTTATACTGAAGTGGATAACCTGAAAGTCTCTGACAAGATCCATTATTTCGATGCCTCCCGTGAGGACGAATGCATCATCGGCCCCCCTGATCTCAAAGTTGACAACAACAGTAAACTGGTAGATGAACGCGTTCCTGCCAAGTTCCTTTCTGAAATCGAGCATGAATTTTCCGTGAAGGACGCCTCGGAAATCGACTTTGTCGGCGTATCCCCCATGCAGATGGTGTCTGTCGCAGCTTCGCTGATTCCATTCTTAGAGCACGATGACTCAAACCGCGCTCTGATGGGCACAAACATGCAACGGCAGGCAGTGCCGCTCCTCAGAAGCACCTGCCCTTATGTCGGGACAGGCATGGAATTCCGCACTGCCCGTGATTCAGGCTCCTGCGTTATCAGCGACATCGATGGAGAAGTGATGTTCGTGGATGCCGGAAAAATCGGTGTGCTCAATTACGAGACTGTCGACAAGTACAACTTAGTCAAGGACATCAACGATCTGCGCAATTGCGAAGGCGTATTCTTAGCTGAGGACATCGCCAAGGGTAAAAAAGTCGTGGCCTCCAAGGGTGAGGAACTGACCCCTGCCCTGCTGAAAAATTTGCAGAAACAGGGCATCAAAGACATCGGGCTGAGCGAAATCAAATACTTCCCGCTGGCCAAGTTCCTGCGCTCCAATCAGGGCACCTGTATCAACCAGAAGGTCATCGTCAAAAGAGGCGACCAGGTAAAAAAGGGTGATGTCCTGGCTGACGGTTCGGCTTGCGATAAAGGAGAACTGGCTCTCGGCAAAGACATTCTCGTGGCTTTCATGCCCTGGGAAGGATACAACTTTGAAGACGCCTTCCTGCTTTCAGAACGATTGGTCAAGGACGAGGTGTATACCTCGCTGCATATTGAAGAGTATGAAGTTGAGGCCCGCGACACCAAACTCGGTCCTGAGGAAATTACCCGCGACATCCCGAATGTCAGCAATGAGCTGCTCAGAAACCTCGATGAGAACGGTATCATCCGGGTGGGAGCCGAGGTCGGGCCTGGTGATATCTTAGTCGGCAAAGTAACCCCCAAGGGCGAAATGGAACTGACAGCTGAAGACAAGCTGCTGCGCGCTATCTTCGGCGAAAAAGCCAAGGAAGTCCGCAACACTTCATACTCTGTGCCTCACGGCGAGGGCGGCAAAGTGGTCGAGGTCATGAACCTCTCGCGTGAAAGCAAGGATGATCTGCCTCACGATGTCAACAGACTGGTGCGTGTTTTTATCGCCCAGAAGCGCAGAATCACAGAAGGCGATAAGATGTCGGGCCGCCACGGTAATAAAGGCGTCATCTCGCGGATTCTCCCTGAAGGTGACATGCCATGCCTTGCCAATGGGGCTCCTGTAGACATTGTGCTCAATCCGCTGGGAGTGCCTTCCAGAATGAATGTCGGACAGGTGCTGGAAACCTACCTCGGCATGGTGGCGGCTGCTTTCGGTCGTGAGATTGAGACCCCGATCTTCAATGGCTGCAAAGAGTGGGAAATTATCGATAATTTCGTCAGGGCCAATCTCATGCTCTTCGGCGAAACCCGCATTTACGGGCGTGAACTGGGTCTTCCTGTTTACTGGCTGAGAATCCCTGAAGAAATCAATCTGCGTACCGATAAAAAATTGATGGATAACGGAATCGGATGGGACCTTCCCGAATTCATCGGATATCTCGCCGAAACTTACGGCATATTCCTGTGCGGACTCGATGACCGCAGGCCGATCGCCAAAGTCAAGCCTGACAGCAAGGCCATAGCTAAGGCGTACGCCGACAATGACTGGTCCCAGATCATCGAATTCGGCAAATACTCACCCAAAAAGGAAAAACTGGTCAAAACCTACTCAAATGCCAAAAAGCATTACAGAGAAGGCTTCAAACCTCTGGAACTGAGCAAGGAAGAGCAGAAAATCCTTTTGAATGCCCTGAGAAATGTCGACCTGACAGAGGGCAAAACCGGCAAGAGAATACTTCTGGACGGCAGATCCGGTCAGCCCTTCGACAATGAAGTTCTGGTCGGCTATACATACATTCTGAAGCTGGCGCACTTAGTGGAAGATAAAATTCACGCCCGCTCCACAGGCCCGTACTCCTTAGTTACACAGCAGCCTCTGGGCGGCAAGGCCCAGTTCGGTGGCCAGAGATTCGGAGAAATGGAAGTCTGGGCATTGGAAGCCTATGGTGCAGCTCATGTGCTCCAGGAAATGCTGACAGTCAAGTCTGACGATGTCGAAGGGAGGGTTTCGGTGTATGAGGCGATCATCAAGGGGGAAAATGTCATTGAGCCTAATGTGCCGGAATCTTTCAAGGTGCTTGTTTCCGAGTTAAGGAGCATGGGCCTGAAAATGGAGACCATCAAGCTGGCCAAGGATAACTCCTGAACCTGATTTTTTTAAAATAAAACCGTAGGAGGAGCTGCCTGTGTGGGATTTGAATAACGAATTCGATGGACTGAAAATCAGCCTGGCCTCGCCGGAGGACATCCGCAAGTGGTCCACTGGTGAAATCAAAAAGCCGGAAACCATTAACTACAGAACGCATAAACCCGAACGAGACGGTCTTTTCTGCGAACGGATCTTTGGACCTATGCGCGATTACACCTGTTACTGCGGAAAGTATAAATCGATCCGCTACCGCGGCATTATATGCGAACGCTGCGGTGTCGAAATCACCAAATCAAATGTCCGCCGCGAAAGAATGGGTCACATTGAGCTGGCAGCGCCTGTCGCTCATGTCTGGTTTTCCAAAGGTACTCCAAGCTACATTTCTCTGCTTCTGGATGTTTCTCCCAGGGACCTGGAAAAGATCCTCTATTTCACTGCTTACATTGTGCTTGATCCGGGACCGCTTCCGCTGGTTCGCAAGCAGATCCTGACAGAAGAAGAATATTCCGGTTATCTGGAAAAATACGGTGAAGTGTTCAGAGCCGATATCGGGGCCGAAGCCATCAAGGAACTGCTGACAGAGATCAATCTCGATGACCTGATCAATGATCTGCAGAACCAGATGAAGGAAAAGGCCGGTGCCGCCAAGAAAACCGTCATCAAGAGGCTGGAAGTTGCCAGAATGTTCAAGCATTCCGGCAACCGTCCTGAATGGATGATCATGGACAACCTTCCTGTCATTCCACCGGATCTGCGCCCGATGGTGCAACTGGACGGCGGTCGTTTCGCAAGCGCCGACCTCAACGACCTCTATCGCAGGGTTATCAACCGCAACAACCGTCTCAAGCGGCTCATCAACTTAGGTGCTCCGGATATCATCATCAAAAACGAGAAACGCATGCTTCAGGAAGCGGTCAATGCCCTGATCGACAATTCCAAGCGCATCAGACCTGTAACCAGCGGTGGAGGCAAGAGACCACTAAAATCCCTGACAGACATGCTCAAAGGCAAACAGGGCCGCTTCAGACAGAACCTTCTGGGCAAGCGCGTGGACTATTCGGGCCGCTCAGTCATCGTGGTCGGTCCCAATCTGCTGCTGCATCAGTGTGGATTACCCAAACGCATGGCATTAGAGCTGTTCAAACCTTTTATCATGCACAAGCTTGTTGCTACCGGCAAGGCTTATAACATCAAGTCAGCCAAAAAAATGCTTGAAAAAGGCCATGAAGAACTGTGGGACATCCTGGATGAAGTGATCAAAGGTCATCCTGTGCTTCTCAACCGCGCTCCGACACTGCACAGGCTCGGCATCCAGGCCTTTGAACCGATCCTGGTTGAAGGCAATGCCATCCAGATTCATCCTCTTGTGTGTTCCGCATACAATGCCGACTTCGATGGCGACCAGATGGCTGTCCATGTTCCGCTTCTCATGGACGCCCAGGTCGAAGCCCGACATCTCATGCTTTCCACCAACAACATCTTTCTTCCTTCCAGCGGAAAGCCGACAACAGTGCCGACACACGACATGACAATCGGATTCTATTACCTGACCCGGTCATTAGAACCGGAAGAAACCCTTCAGATCGAGGTCACGGACAAGATGACCGAGCGCAGAGTTCCTTTTATTTTCGCAGGTTTCTGCGCTGAAGGCGAAAAGCCGAAACTGGTTCCAGGCGTTGAAATCGATGCCATGGTAATCAGGGAGCTGAAGAGCTTCAAGATCAAGAAAATTCATGTGTTTGCCGAACGGTTCTTTGATTCTTTCGATGAGGTCCTGCTGGCATATCAGTGTGGAAAAATCGACCTGTTCCGCAAGTTCTGGCTCATGCAGCCGAGCGGAAAATTCGTCCGCACCACGGCGGGCCGCGTTATTTTCAATAACATCCTTCCCAAAAACCTGAGATTCTTCAACAAACAGGTGAAAAAGGGCGATCTTTCGAACATTATCAGTGACTGTTTCGACTTGAACGGCACGGATGTGACCGTGGCCCTGCTGGACAATCTCAAGGAAATCGGCTTCAAATACGCCACCAAGTCCGGCCTTTCGATCTCGATCGGCGATCTCACTGTTCCTCAGCAGAAAAAGGACATTCTCGGTGCAGCCGAGGAAAAGTCCAATGATGTCAATAACCAGTTCCAGAAAAAAGACGGCGGCATCACACGCGAAGAAAAACGCCAGAAAGACATCGACATCTGGATTAACGCCCAGGAAGAGCTTACAGACAAAATGCTGGAAAACTTCCGTTTAGAAGAAGAAAAGGGCAAGTTCAATTCAGTCTATGCCATGGCTATTTCCGGCGCTCGCGGCAATATCCAGCAGATGCGCCAGCTCACCACCATGCGCGGACTGATGTCCAATCCGAACGGAAACATCATCGACTTCCCGATCCGTTCCAACTTCCGCGAAGGCCTCAAAGTCACAGAGTATTTCATCTCAACTTACGGAGCCCGTAAAGGCGTTGTCGACACAGCCCTGCGCACTGCCGACTCCGGATACCTGACCCGTCGTCTTGTCGATGTTTCCCAGGATGTCATTATTACAGAGGAAGACTGCGGCACCATCAGAGGGCTGGAAATTCATCCTCTGCGCGGCAAGAGAGACCTGAACAACCTTGCTGTCGATGAAATCATGATTTCACTGAAAGACAGGATTCTCGGTCGCATTGCCGCTCAGGACATCGTGCATCCGGTCTCAGGAGAAGTGCTTGTTTCGGCAGGAGAAGAAATCTCCAAGGAAAAGGCTGACCATATCGATTCAGCGGAAGACCTGATGGAGGTCTCGGAAAAGATCATCGGCCAGATCGGAGCTCAGGTCATTGTTGACCCGATCACAGGTAAAGTAATCTTAGCTCCTGACCAGCCGATCAATCGTTATGCTTATAACCGCATCAAAAACTCGGGTCTGTCCCATATCAAGGTCAAACCAAAAGTCGTGATCCGCTCCCCAATCACATGCGAATCCAGCTTTGGTATCTGCCAGAAATGCTACAGCAACGATCTTGCGCTTAACAAACTGGTGAACATCGGAGAGGCTGTCGGTGTCATCGCGGCCCAGTCCATCGGAGAACCTGGAACACAGTTGACCATGAGAACCTTCCACACCGGCGGTGTCGCTTTTGCTCAGCGCGTTGCCATCAGCGCCAAGACGGCGGGAACTGTTTCATTAAAGAACCTGCGCTGGAGCTACAAGACCGACAGGGCTAAACAAGTCATTCACGAAGAGCAGCAGGCTGAGGAAACCGGAAAGGACGAAAAGGAATTCGAACAGGATGTCACGCGCACGATCATCAAGGGATATGCCGAGATCGTCCGCAATGATGGTATTCGTGACAAATACCCGCTCCCTGCCGGATCTCACCTGTCCGTCACAGAAGGCCAGAAAGTGGCTGCCGGTGAAATCATCGTTTACTACAACCCGAACCAGATTGTTTCCGAATATGAAGGAAAGATCGTATTCGAAAACCTGCTTCTCAACAATAACATCGTTGTCAGCGATGCCGGCAGGGTCATCGTGGAAACTGCCGAAGGCAGGGAATACTATCCTATGCCCCAAGGCGCGCTGATCCAGGTGTCGGACGGGAGACAGATCAGGGCAGGCGAGATCATCGCTGAAGCTGTCGCTGAGCAGAAAACCGTTATCGCCGGCATCAAAGGCTATGTCGAGTACTTCAATCTCAAAGTCAAGAACCAGAGGGCCATCGGTGAAGGCGGAATCGTCTTTATCGTACCTTCTGAGAAGAAGCATTTCGTCAAAGCCGAATATCCTCTTCCCCCAGGTGTCAAGGAAAAGCGCGAGGAATTCGAGGAAGACCATCAGGGTGTGGTCCTCTTGGTGAAAAACGGCAACCAGATCAAGTGCGAAGATGACATACTCGCCATATTCTCCGAGATCGACGGCACCGCCAAAATCAGCAAGAACAAATACATCCAGGTCAAGAAAGACGAAAAGCGCAAGTATACCATGTCCTGTGAAATTCCTTACAAGGTGGATGAGGTCGAGAAAAAGATCTTCTTCCATACCGATCAGGGTGGAGTGGCACAGATCGTCACCTCCAAGATGAGCAAAAAGGTCATGGAAATGAAGCGCGTAATCATTAATGAGGAAGAAAACTACACACTGCCACAGGATCTCAAGGTCAGGATCGACGATGCCGACATTGGGCAGGGAGATTCGGTCAAATCCGGCCAGCAGATCATTTCGGCCCGTCCTTTCGCAACCGGTATCGACGGTCAGGTCGAGTGCTGGTTCGCAGGAAAAATGGTCGAGAATGAACATGACGGTTTTACCGACTCGGTTAAGAGCGTCCTGGTGAAAAATGTTCGCGTCATCAGCCCGCAGAAAAAATCCAACCTGAAAGAAAAACTGGTGGACAAGAAGCTGTTCGCCGATGTGGTGGATCACACCGGTGCTGTTGTGCTTGCGGCCGGCAGTAAAATCGATGAAGCCTGGGTCAATCAGGTCCTTGTTGTTGCCGCATTCGATGGAGTCCTGTCCCTGTCGGATGATCTGGAACTCGATCTGAGCACAGCTACAGCAGAAACTCTTGCTGACCGCATCCTTTCCAGTGACATCGAGTCAGGCGGCAAGGTGGTCGCCAAGGCTGACTCCATGCTGAGCGCAAAGGTCATCGAAGAACTCAAGAAAGCCAATATCAAGACTGTCCGTGTCCGCGACAATGTCATTACTATCGGAGACACCCAGGATGTGCTGCTCAATCGGAAAGAGATCTTTCGTGAGGAAATCCTCGGCCGGCGGCTGTCGAGCGATGTGATCAACAAAAAAACCGGAGAAGTGATCGCCGAGGCCGACACTGAGATCAATGAGTCCCTCTGTGATCGTTTAGACAAAGAAAAGTTCTATGTCAAAAAGATCAGCATCACCAGAGCGATGAAATACCGCTACCCGCTGGGTGCGACCCTTAAGGTCAAGAATGATGTCCAGGTCAAGGCCGGACAGGAACTGGTCATGCCTACACACCTCAGCGACATCAAGGTCATTGATCGCGAAGACAGGTATGAAATCCCACGCGGCATCAAGCTGACAGTCAAAACAGGCGACTGGCTCAAAGCCGGTGATCCCCTGACAACCGCCTGCGATCCTATCGTCAGCAATATCACAGGCAAGGTGAATTACATCACCAGATTCGACAAGGAAACCGGCGAAGAACTGGTGAAAAAGATCACGGTTTACGCCGGCCGGGAATTCAACTTCCCTGGAACCATGAACCTGCGCATCAAGGACGGCGACCTGATCAAACCGGGAGACGCCCTTACAGATGAAATCGGATTTGAAGAACTGATCGTCAAGGATCGTGAGATGAAGATCCGAGTCTTTGAGCGCATGGAAAAGAAGTATCGCATCACTCCAGAGATGAAAATGCTGGTCCAGAACGCCGAAGAGGTTAAATCCGGCCAGAAACTGGCAGTGCTCAAGAATGACCAGTGCCGACTGGAAATGGCCAACGAAGAAGTGATCAATTTCAAGAAGGCTCCTTACAGAATCACCACCAAGTTCAAACCAATCTTCGATGTTGAGATCAAGGCCCTTTCCGGCAAGGACAAGCCGATCACCAAAGGTGTGGAAATCGATCACAACAACGGAGAGATCGTTTTCACGACCGAGGCCAAGACCGGCGAATATAAGATCTTCTATCGCTACTTAGCTGACGGCATGGTCAAACTGATCCGCAAAGTGACCAAGGAGGGCAAGATCCGCACAAGCCTGGAAAAGGTTGTTGTGCAGACCGGTGAAGCCCACCACATCACTGATGGAGCAGAAGTCAAGGTGGAAGACCTGATCATCAACATGAAGGGCAAAAAGAACTTTGTGGACAAGATCGTCGGCAAGTTCAGTTCATCTGATGTCATCAACACCACGACCAACCGCCCGATAGTCAAAGAGGGCGAGAAGATAGACGCCAGAAAAGCCAGGGAACTGCTGCACAACCGAAACATTGTCAATGTCGAACGCTTGCGCATTCTTAACATGGTCGAACCTGGAACAATCATCGCCAGGTTCGAGACCGCTTCCAAGAAGACCATTGACATAGTCCAGGGTCTGCCTCGCGTTGCCGAGCTCTTTGAAATCAGAAAGCCGAAAAAAGAGGCCATGATCGTTGAGAACAACGGAGTGGTAAGGCTGATCGGCAATAATGTGATTATCGAGAGTTTCGACGGCACCAAAAAACAGTACAAGACTAAGACCGGTGTCAGCAACCTTCTTGTGGCAGACGGCGAACTTGTGCGCATAGGAGACCAGCTGACTGACGGCAGCATTTTCCCCAAACGACTGATGGAAATCGCCGGATTCGAAGCCACTGTCTGGTACCTGCTGGATGAAATCCAGCGCGTTTACAAAAGTCAGGGCGTGCGCATCAATGACAAGCATGTCGAAATCATCCTGCGCCAGATGTTCCGCAAGATCAGAATTACCGAGTCGGGTGAATCGGATTTCCTGCAGGATGAGCTGTCGACACTCGATGAATTCAATTTCTGCAATGAAGAGCTGGCTGGAGACGACAGGCAGCAGGCCAAGGGAGTTCGAATTCTTCAGGGAATCACCAAGGCTTCGCTTACTACCGAAAGCTTTATTTCAGCAGCCTCTTTCCAGGAAACAGTGCGCGTGCTTACACGGGCAGCAGCTGCCGGTAAGATCGACCGCCTGCGCGGACTGAAGGAAAACATCATTATCGGCCGTCTGTTCCCCGCTGGTACCGGTTTTGACCTTTATCAGCGCTTAGAGATCACTCCACTGGAAGAGGATCGCGTGATAGAGGAGCCGGAAACCGCTCCGGACAATGACTCTCCGCTTGACACTGATGCCGACCTCGAGGGAGAAGAGATTATCGAGGAAGCACATCAGGAAGATTGACGCGAGCAGCTATCAAACCAAAAAAGGCCTCCTGTGGAGGCCTTTTTTTTATATCAATTTTGCGTTAAAAAAAGACTAAAACAATTTGAGTATGGCTGAGATGCGGTTCTGATCGAAATTAAAAATCTGTCCTGTTCCAGAAAGATTATCAGCATTTAAATCTGATGTTTTCAATCCGGAAATGTCGAGATCATTTGTGCCGCCACTGCCGGAGAACGCTGCAATGGCATTTTCAAAGGCTACACTTTTTTTCGCAATCTGGGATTCCAGGTCAGCCGTCTGCTCATTCAAGTCTGAAAAACTCTGTTCCAAAGATATGAAGACTGCGTCCACCCGGTCCTTGGAGATAACACCGTCACTGAGCTCCGCCGCAAGCTCCAGTCCGGGAATTGTGACCGCTTTACCGTTAAAGCTGGCATTTTCTGCAGCATGGCGGATTTGTTGGCTGATTTCGCTGAGTTGATTCTGACTCACAGAAGCATTCTCCTGCTGCCTGTCAAGAAGCTGGTTCAGTTCAGTCAGCAGGCCCTTGACATCCTCAATCCTGGAACCAAGGAACTGGTTCAGGGAAATGCCTTCCTGAAGGCTCTCGATCTCATTCCCGGTTTCCAGCACACGAGCTTCTAATTTATGCAGAGAATCTCCGGTTGATTCCTTTGATTCAACGGCTGAAGATACTGAACCTGAAGCCTTTTGGAGATGGCTGATGCCTGATTGACCGACTGGATTGATCAGGTCCGCCAGATTCACTCCTTGATTACGGACAATCATGATGCACCCCCTCCCTGGGATTTTTCTCAAACTAATTATACAGCAGAACAAAGATATTTGCAACTAATTGTGGGGGGACGGTGCTTGACTTTTTTACTTTAGTTTATCCTAAAGTAAAAAAGTCAAGCACCGTCCCCTTCCAACGATACCGTCAGTCCTTCCTGCGCCAGAATGACCTCCATCTTGGAACCGGCCTTTTCAACCAGTGAACGGGCATAATCCAGCATGACCTCCAGTTGGGTATCAGTGCGCGATGGGTCATGGTGGAAAATCGCCATTTTTTTCACCCCAGCTGCTAAGCAGTTACTGATTGCCGTATCCAGCGTGGAATGCCCCCAGCCCTTTTTATAATCATCCTTGGTATACTGGCTGTCGTAAATCACAAAATCAGCGTCAGCAATGAATTCCAGCAGCTTTTCATTCATCTCCCGGACCGTCTGCTCAGCTTCCGCATATGTGTCTTCGTCCTCAGGCGAAAACATATTGTAAAAAGGCTCAGTATCATAACAGGAGACCAGAACTTTCCCCTTGTATGTAAAGCGGTAGCCAAGGGTCAGGATCGGGTGGTTAAGGTTCTTGGTCCTGATATGGATGTCGCTGATCTCGAACTGGGATTCGGTCAAATCCTTGAACGAAAACTCAGCCTTCAGTTCGCTGAAATTGACAGGAAAATACACATATGTCATCTGTCCGCCAATAATGTTTTCCAGTGAATCCGCATAGTTAACCGGTCCGAAAAGATGAATCTTGGTTCCAGGGAAGAAAATCGGCGTAAAAAACGGCATGCCCTGGATATGGTCCCAGTGTGTGTGGGAGATGAACAGGTGATATTTGAATGGGGGCTTGAAATTCTTGAGGATAAAATCCCCCAGAGGTTTGATACCTGAACCGGCATCCAGGATAAATTTCTCGTCCCCGACTTCAATGAAATGGCAGGAGGTGTTTCCACCGTACTTAATTGTATGGGCACCTGGCGAAGGGATCGATCCCCTGACGCCAAAGAAAGTGGTTTTAAACAAGCCTACCTCCCCTGAAACGCGGTTTTCAGGAATTCCTCCGCTTTAGTCAGTTCTCCCTGCAGTTTTTCGGAAAAGCTGATGATCAGATCCGTGGTAATACCCATTTTCGTAAAATGCTCATCAATGTTCAACGGGAAAAAGTGATTACCGCTGAACCCTATGCCCTCCGACCTGGCGATCAGGTCCGCGATAAACACAAGGTTTGACGGTCTGGAGTAAAGATCCTGTTCGCCTGTGATCCGGTCATGGCAGGAAACAGCTTCCACCATGTTCGGCCCCAGCTTCCATTTCACAGCCAGCATTTTACCGGCGTTGAGGTGATCCAGACCGATGATTTTCTGCTCAGCTTCGGAAAGATCGATCCCTGCCGATTCCGATTCGCTGACCGCTTTCAGAAAATCGTCCTGATAGAACTTGAGGAAGATCAACTTGCCTATGTCGTGCAGAAGACCGCAGATAAAGTATTCTTCGATTTTTTTGGGGTCAACCTTGAGTTCACGGGCCAGAAGCTTGGAAACTGTGGCTGTGCCGATCGAATGGCGCCAGAAATCGTTCATGGAGAATTTGTCGGACTTCACATCCTTGAATGTATCAAGAATAGCCGCAGACATGGCCAGATTCTTGATCGTGTTAAAGCCCAGGATCACAATTGATCTGACAATAGAGGTCAGTTCCTGGGAAAGTGCGAAGTACACCGAGTTAACGATTTTCAAAACACGGGCCGCCAGAACCGGATCAATGGAAATAACGCGGTTGAGATTATCGGCCGAACTGTTGGGGTCGCCTGTGATCTGCAGAATCTTCATGGCAGTCGGCGACAAAGGCGGCAGTTTATCGAGCAGCTTGTCAAATTCTTCCATTTTTATCAGCATGGCATGATCATATAGCATATATCAGGGAATGGTCAACTGGCGGGAACAGTAATCGGTAATTGGTAATTGGTGATTGGTAATGGGAAAAGGGTAAAAAAGTATCCTGCCCATTACCTATCACCCATAACCTATTACCTACATACCAGTCACCGATTGAGTTAATTCCCGGGTGAATACTGTCGATAATTAACGAGACATGCAAAATCCAATCCAGGGGATGATATGAGAAAAGTCGCGGCTTTTCTGTTGATGATGTGCGCTGTCTTCAGCCTGCCGGCTGAAGATGTCGATGGAGTGATGAAGAAAATCGGATACAGTTTCGAGGAAGACCTGCTGGGTAAAGACCCGCCTCGTGAACAGATCGAGGAATATCCGATCTCCTATTTTTCACGCCTCGAGCAGCTCTCACTTTGCGAAGGTGGTCTCACTCTGTCCGGAAATACCGGCCTGATCGAGATTCCCAGCGCTTTCATTAATTCCAACGGCTATTTCAACACAGGAGGCCATGTCCAGCACACTGACAGTAATTTCAACATGCAGGGCACGCGGTATAAGTCCAAAAAATGGGAATACATCGGGCATTTGAACTACGGCTTTCGCAGAAATGCGGAGTGTGGCGTGAATGTGGTCAGCGTAAAAAACAGCATCACCAGCAGTTTGACCAATGTCCACTATGTCATACGCAAGGATTTCGCTACTTTCAACATCAAATGGACCACCCCTTACAAGGGTAAGGCCGTGGCCTTTGGCGCGCAGGTCACCAATCTTTCCAATGAA
>JAQTRI010000365.1 GCA_028711905.1 Candidatus Wallbacteria bacterium
TTCAGTTCCGGTTCAGGAGCCCTGACCTGCACAGACGATTTCACCATTTCTGCCGGCACTTACAACGGTGGTTCAGGAAAAAACACCTTTGTCAACGACATCTGGCTGACAGGTGGAGCCTTTACTGCCACCAGCAGCACGACTGAGGTCACAGGCAGCGACAAATACTGGTCCAAAGAAGTCGGCGCCACATTCACGCACAACAGCGGTAAATTCGTCATCGCCGGCTCTGACGGCAGCACATTCAGCGTGCGCGGAACTAACGCCTTCAACATTTTTTACTGCAAAACCAACAACAAAACCATCAGTTTCGACAAGACTGAGACCAACACGATTGCCAGTCTTCAGCTGCAGGGGGAAATTGGCGCTAATCTGATCAAGATTGTGTCAGAGACCAATGGTGCTGCAGCCCCGATCAATGTTACTGCTTCCTCTGTTTCCTGTGTCTCGGTCAAAGACTCCAACAATACCGGCAACTGGATTCAACCAACACTGTCCACCAATCAGGGCAACAATAGCAAGTGGTTCTTCAACAATGTGGTGTGGACAGGCACGGGTGGAGCAACATGGGCTACAGCAGGCAGCTGGAATGTGGGAGTCGTGCCCTCTGTTTTTGACACAGCGGAAATCGCAGCAGGCACTGTCAACAAGCCGGAACTGGGTGCAGCTGCTGAGGTAGCGAGGCTGAAAATCAATGCCGGAGCAACCCTGAAAACCAAAGGCTTCAATCTGACAGTGTCTGCGGGACAGGCTAACTTCAACAATTACGGCACACTCGAAGTACAGGGCAATGAAGCAGCAGTCCAGGAACCGACACATCAGAGCACTTCAAAGATCAGATATGTAGGAATCGCCGGGGCTGACGACAGGGATATCTTTAACTGGACTTACAACAGCACACTGGAAATCGCCGCAGAATCCGGGGACCTGTTCCATCTGGCAGCTGATGAAACCATTGCCGGAAATTTACTCGTGACTGCAGGATCTCTGACCACCAAAAGCGGAGTCAACAGACAGCTGACAGTCAGCGGAACGACAAGGGTAGGTACTGACGGCAAAATCAATCCTTTCAGCAGCGTTGTGAACTTCCAGAACTTTTATCTGTCCGGCGAAGTAATCGCATCCGGCGGCGGCAGCCAGACTTATGGCGCAGGATTCTACAACAGCGGGGCTTTTAGCGGAGGAGCGGCAGGCACCCTGACTTTCAACGGCGCTATCAACAATTACACAGGCGCGACATTCACTGCAGCTACAGCCACAACACTGGATATCAACAGCACCTTAGCCAATGCTGGAACTTTTTCATGCGGAAGCGCTGCGGCTGACTTTGCCGGGGCAGTCACCAACACCGGTACATTCAATGCCAACACCAACGGCAAAACCTTTCAGAGCACTGTCGTGACCTCCAATATTTTTAATGGCAACAGCGCTATACTGACTTTCAATCAAAATTTCACCAATGAAGCCACATTTACAGGCGGCACAGGCAAGCACACCTTTGCCATGAACTGGGCCAACAAAGATACAGGAACATATACAGCCACCAGCGGCACTACTGAGATTACAGGAGACGGTTACATCTGGTATCAGATGGGATCTGTCGATAAATTCATCGCCAACAGCGGCACACTGGAAATAAAGAACAACGCCACTATCAAAGGATTGCTGCACATTGCCGGATTCTACTGCGCCACTCCAGGCAAAACTTTGACCTTCGGTAATTCCCAGACCAAGGAATTCGACAGGTTCGTGATCAAGGGAGCAGCCGGCAACCTGATCAACATCCGCTCGCTGTCCGACGGCAATGCAGTGCCTGTCGATATCAACGCATCCAATGTCAGCTATGCCTCAGTCAAGGATTCCAACAATGGCACAGGAACGACAGTCTATCCGACCTCTTCAACCAACCTCGGCAATAACACCAACTGGAACTTCGCCAACAGTATTTTCACCTGGGACGGTTCTGATTCGAATGCCTGGACTCTGGCGGCCAACTGGGATATCGGCGTAGCACCTTCCAGCTACGACAATGTCAAGATCTCGGCAGGCACCAATCAGCCTTCTCTGACAGGCATCACTACAGTCAACAAGATCACCATTGAAGCCTCAACCACTTTGAGCCTGGCAGGCTTCAATTTCACCACCTCAAACGGATTCATCAACAGCGGAACAATCGAAATCAAGGGTTCTGAAACCATCACAGGCACCCCCACCAACAATGCCGATTCCAAAGTTCGCTATATCGGCACAGGCGGAGCGTTTGACGGATTGATTAAGGACTGGACTTACCAGAGACTCCAGATCGCTGGAGGAGCTGCCGAAGTATTCAGACTGCCTGCCGCCAAGACCCTCAATCAGACCTTAGAGGTGACGAGCGGTATCTTTAACACCAATGGCGGGGGTTCTGACCGCAACCTTACTGTCACCGGCCCGACCATTATAGCCGGGACATTCACGCCCAATGCCTCTGACCTGACCTTTAACAGCAGTTTCACCAGTTCCGGCACAGTCAACGCCGGGTCAGGAACCCACACATTCAACGGCAACTGGACTTCCAGCGGCGCTTATACAGCCACCAGCGGCAACACTGAACTGAACGGAGCTCGGACCTGGAACCGGTCCGGCGGATCATTCACACACAATAACGGCACATTCGTGGCCAAAGGCGCGGGCACAGCCTTGTTCCAAGGCAATACCGGGTTCAATAATTTCACCTGCACCGAGGCAGGCAAGCAGCTTACCTTCACAGCAGCAAGCACCCAGGCTATTGCCGGTTCCTTCACAATTACCGGTACTGCGGGAAATCTGGTCAAACTCAGAAGCACTGCGGGAGTATACTTCATCACAGACAACGGGACTGAAAGCGTCAATTACGCAGATGTAGAGTATTCCACCGCTGCCAACGGCATTACAGCAACCAATTCCAAGAATTCCGGCAACAACACACTCTGGACCTTCACCTCTGCTTTGCTGACCTGGGACGGATCAACTGATACGGACTGGAACACCCCTGCTAACTGGGATCTGGGTTATGTGCCCAATACCACCGACCGGGTGAAAATTCCTAATGAAGCCAGTGACCCGGTTCTTGCCTCCCACACCACTGTTCTCAGCACTGAAGTGCTTGCAGGAGCGACTTTCGGCCTGGGAAATTTCAATTTCATCACCACAGCAGACCTTAACAATGCAGGCGGCATTTCTTCCACAGGCGGCAGCCTGAAGGTTAATTCTCTTGCCAATACCAGCACAATCACCATGGGAGCGACTGCAGCCCTTACAGTGGAGGTCAATGCCTCCAATTCAGGCACAATCACCATGAACAGCGGCAAGCTGGTGGTAACAGGCGATCTGACTAATTCAAGCAATGTGCTCCTGGCAGGAAGCAGTTTTACTGTCGGCGGCTCGTTCCAGAACACCGGAACCTTGACGATGAAAGGCAATGAAACCCTTTCCTTCACCAATGACACTGATTCAGGGTTGATCAAATACATCGGTTCAGGCGCAGTGACTGACCTGAGCATTATCCCGACTTATTATGATGTCCAGATTGATGACGGGGTTGCTGAGTATACTTTCAGGCTTTCAGGCGACACCCAGATCAACAGAAAGATGACCATCTCAGACGGCACATTCTCTCCTCTTTCCCGCAACATCACACTTGCCGCCGGAGGCACAATCGAAAACAATGACACCTGGACCACTGCCACAGGTGGAACATTTACCTGTAACGGCAATGCCTGGTTCACAGGCTCGGCCGGCATCGGGTTCTGGAATTTCTCCGACACTGCCGCAGGCAGCACACTGACCTTCAAGAACGGTAACACATATACATTCGCAGATGGCGGCACCCTGACCCTGACCGGTGCAGCAGGCAACCTGATCAATCTGCGCAGCGCATCCCCTGGTGCAGGCTATACCTTTGACAAGGCCGGAGCTGCGGGAGCTGCAATATCTTATGTTGATGTCCAGGACTGTTCATCGGTTCTTTCCAACAGCATCACGGCAGCCACGAGTAAAAACCGCAGCAACAACGATGTCACGGGGCCTGTAAACTGGATCTTCACTGCCAACACCCTGACATGGGACGGATCAGCATCTTTGGACTGGAATACGACTGCCAACTGGAACGAGGGCTATGTGCCCAATGCCT
>JAQTRI010000028.1 GCA_028711905.1 Candidatus Wallbacteria bacterium
CGGTCCAGGATTGATTTGAACAGCAGATTGGCTTGTGTCACCTCTCCGTTGGACAAATAGGCCTGCCCCAATTCAAGGTAAGCTTCAAAATCGTCAGGCTTTGATGTCAATGCTGATTTGAAAGCCTCGACTGCCTGTTCGATTTTGCCTCTGGATCTGAGAATGCGGCCCAGCAGGCAATAATAGCCGGAGTTTTTTCTTTCGTCAGGAATTTCACGAATGCGTTTTTCAGCATCACTCACACGGCCCAGTTCGAACTGGGCTCTGGCAAGTTCCAGACGCATCTCAGAAGTCATGGTCCCGGGCGGAATGTTTTCCAGAAAATCAACTGCTCCAAGGAAATTGTTCATTTCCATAAGACAGCCCGCTTTCTGCACATAGACATCCAGTTCTCCCGGGTGCATACGGAAAGCGTCTTCATAAATCTTCAGTGCTTCATCAAACAGCTTTCTTTCGCGATAGGCCGCCGCCATTCTCAGAAAACCGGCTGCACAATCCGGCTTCAATTCCAGCAGGGTTTTCAAAGTAGCAACGCCTTCATCGAAATTCATGTTGGCAAAATAAGCGTCAGCCAGTTCAAGATATTGATCCGGGTTTTCGCGGTCCGCCGCTAAAGCTTTCTGAAAATAATCAGTCGCCAGTTCTAATCTTCCCATGGCCCTGTTGGCCTTACCCAACTGGGTGAATACATCAGCTCCACGCGATGAATCATCAATCCTTTCGAGATATTCGCACGACTCCTGCCACTTTTCCAGAATCAGCGCTACACTGCCGAGAGCCATCAAAGTCTCGACATTGCCGGGATTCTTAAACAAAGCCTCGCGGTAACACTGATAGCTCTCAGAAAATTTTCCTTCATCGAACAATGATCTTCCCTTGACCTGCATGATTCTGAAATCATCGGGGGCCAGGGTCAACCCTCGAACAGTAAGTTGCTCCACCCGCCGGTAATCTCTTTGCTGCAGGGCGATCTGGGCCAGCATGAGATAGGCCTCAGGTTTTTCACCGAGTTTGAGGATATTTTTCAGATAGAGTTCAGCCTGAGGGAAGCGGCCATTGCGGAAACAGAGGTCCGCAAGTTCTTCGTAGATATGGGAATTGTCTCCTTCCCCGTTAAGGGACGCGGCCTTCTCAAAGTAAAAGATTGACTCTTCGAGCATACCCCGCTCGCGGCATATGCGACCAAGAAAAAAGTAAATCTCATTCTGATAAGGATTAATTTCGGAAACCTTCTTGAATTCATCAAACGCCCCACCGAAATCGCGGGTCTCATAATACGCTTTGCCCAGATAAAAGTGAGCGCGTTCGTTAAAAGGTTCAAAATCCAGCGCTCTGGTCCACTCTCTTATCGCTTCGGCATGTTTACCCTGGTCATAGAAAGACATACCCAGTTCAAAGAAACTGCGGAAATTATCCAGCCCGATGCGTTCCAGCACCATGGAAGCCTTTCCTCTCACCAGGGGAGACTTGTCCTTGAGCATAGAAATAAGGGATTCGGTCGTTTCGCGACTGCCGACCTCTCCTAAAGCTTCAACAGCAGCCGCACGCACTTCTTCCTGGCTGTCGGAAAGCAGTCGGTTAATCTCAGTAAGAGCCTCTTTATAACCCATGCTTTTCAGTGCATGAATCGTCTCAATCCTGATCGCAGGGGACGGTGAATCAAGATGCTTCAGCAACAAGTGATAGACCTCGTCATCAGGAAAGTTGCGCAGAGCCTGCAAGGCAATTTTTTTGAGCTCAGGATCATCACTTTCCAGAGCCGACAGGAAAACGCCACGGCTTTTTTCATCACCGATCTTGATCAAGGCTCGCAACACTTCCCGCTTGACCTCTCGATGAGTATCACCGTAAGCGCTGATCAAAGCGTCCTGAGTGGTTTCCAGACCGAGTCTTTCCAAGGCTTCAGCGGCGTTCCTGCGCACTTCCCACTGCCTGTCGGAAAGAGCTCTGATCAGGCTGTCTGCCGCGCGCTCGTCAGCCAGATCGCCCAGAGCCTGGACGGCGAACTTACGAACCTCAGGATTGGAATCCTCAAGCGCTCTCACGAGAACATCAACAGCCCTGGAATCCCCGATCCGTCCAAGTGTTTTGGCTGCAAGGGCGCGTACCTTTCCGTTCGAGTCTTCTAAAGATTCGATGATCGATGAAATTGCCCGTTCATCCCCGAGAGAAAAAAGTGTTTCCATCGCCTTGATGCGAAGATGAGGGGCCGGGTCCTTCAGCATCTGAATCAGGGCTTCAACCGTTCTCTCATCGTGAAAAGCCTCCAGTGCCAGCAGCACTTCAAAGCGAACTTCGCGGTTTTCATCTTCAAGCAGGGAAAGAAGGCCTTCCAGTGCCCTTTCGTCACCGATCTTGCGCAAGGCCCTCACAGTTTCAATACGGACCTCACTGTTTGAGTCTTTCAATATCGCCACTAAGGCGTCAACGCTGCCCTTGCTGCGGAATTCGCCTAAGGCAAAAACGCTTACTTTCCTGATCTCCCTGTTGTTTTCAAGAAGCAGGTGTTCGAGTACCGGAATAACCCTGATGTCCTGGAGCTCTAAGAGCACTTCGATCGCACGCACAAGCACTTCCTGATTCAAATGCGGCAGGAGTTTCTTGATTTCATCGAAATAGTCCAGGACCCGTTTCCTGCGAATGAGTTCCAGCGCCTCCAGCTTGTCCGCCAGTGACGGGCTGTGCAGTTTTTCCAGCATCCTCTCATGGTCAGCGTTTCTCATCCAACCCCCATATATCGGAAAATCATCTCAGGAAAATGCTCTTGACATCTGCTGTAGTGAAACGATTAGATTCACAGCGAAATCCAGGTCTGATCCCGCCTCAGCTGCGATGCAGATGCACAATGATCGGCCGTTTCCTGACGGCACGACAACAAGATGTTAATGAAGGCCCGACCGGATGTCAACTCCGGTGGTTTTACGAAAAATCAATGAATTTACCCGTTACCGCTGCTTTCCAGGCCTGAGTGATTCAGGATTTCGACTGAATACCAGGTCTGAAAGCATCCAGCGCACGGAAGAAAATTTCCAGCCCGGCATAGGAAGCTGCTATTGGCAACAGAATACCTGCCATGACAAATACCATCAGTTCCATTTGCCCCCCTGCCTTTTATATCGTCATATCTTTTTATAAGTTTACTCGAATGCAGCCCTTACCGCTTCCTGCAGGGTAGACACTTCGTGGAAAACCACCCCTTTTTTCTGAGGCAGCCTGAGTTTTTTTCGTGACTTCGGCAGCACGATCCGATCATATCCGAGCTTGACACCCTCGGCAATACGATCCTCCATGAACGGCACAGGGCAAACCATTGAAGAAAGACTCAGTTCACCTATCGAGAAAAGCGCTTTCGGTTCACGGTCCTTGAGAGCTGAATAAACAGCCAGGGCTGCCGCCAGATCCACTGCCGGATCAGAAACCTTCAGTCCCCCGACAAGATTCAGGTAGATATCGTATTCCCCGGTTCTGATTCCCATGTGCTTTTCTATCACAGCGATAATCATGCACAGCCGGTTGACATCGATCCCCTGTGAAAGTCTCCTCCCATTACCAAAGGCACTGCTTGTAGTCAGGCTTTCCAGTTCCACCAGAATCGGTCTGGTTCCTTCAAGAGATGATGAAACCTGAACTCCCGGGCGCCTGTGTTCCTGATCCCCGGTAAAAAGTTCGGCTGGATTCTTCACTTCTTCGAGCCCCCGGGAAGTCATCTGAAAAATGCCGATTTCGTTAGTGGGCCCGAAACGGTTCTTGACCGTTCGCAACAGCCGGAAATTGAACTTGCGTTCTCCTTCAAAATAGATCACAGTATCCACCATGTGTTCAAGCAGCTTCGGCCCTGCGATCACGCCTTCCTTGGTAACATGCCCTACAATGAACAGGCTGACGCCTTTGGTTTTGGCGAACTGCACCAAGCGCTGGGTACATTCCCTGATCTGCGTAACAGTCCCGGGCGCAGAATTGATGCTCTGCAACGACATGGTCTGCACTGAATCAATGATTGCAATGGAGGCCTGCAAGCGTTCAATATTCTCCAGCACAAGTTCAATACTCACTTCAGGGTAAATGAAAAAATTGTCGTCACCCTTCATGCCGAGCCGTTCGGCCCGCATTTTCAACTGTTGCGGCGATTCCTCGCCGGCGACATACAAGACCCTCTGCTTCCCCTGAAGAGACTTGGCGATCTGCAGAAGCAGAGTGGATTTGCCGATGCCGGGCTCTCCTCCGAGAAGAATCACTGACGCAGGCACAATCCCCCCGCCCAAGACCCGGTCGAATTCATCAATGCCTGTCTTGACGCGCTCGGAAGAAGCATCAGGAATCGTGTCCAGGGTAAACACTTCAGCGTGCCTGGCGGGGAAACGCTGATTTTCAACAACTTTCTGGTCCCTCGCGGCTTCTTCCTCGAAGCAGTTCCACTTGCCGCAATCAGGACAGCGACCAAGCCACTTGGGAGATTGATAGCCACAATTCTGGCAGTTAAACACGGATTTCACAGTCAGTACACACCGCGAACTTTTTCAAAAACGAACACCATCAAAGCCTGGAACAGGAAATAAAGAGCATAGATCCTGTAATCCACGCTTTTCAGCCGTTCAACAGCAATACGCACGAAGGATTTGGAGAAAAACATAAAAAAAATCATGCCTAGGGAGGCTATGATTACAGAGGTCTGTAGATTGAAATCACGAATAAAGAGCGCTGCAATGAACACTGCAACGCCGAGGGCAAAAAAAACATTGTTATAGTATTCCGCCACATCCAGCGGAGAGGATGAATTCCTTTTCACAGCGGCGAAAACAAAAGCGCCGCAAATCATGGCGCTTATCATATATATACAGTTCAGTATCAATTCCTGCTGCATCGGTCCAATTTTAACACAAGGAACGCAAGAGTCAATCAAGGTGTTCCAGAAGATGCATCAGATCGTCCAGAACTTTGATTTTCTTCTCTCCCGCCCGTTCCAGCTCTTCTCTTCCATATCCGGTCATGACCAGAAAGGATGACTTCATACCGGCTCTTTCACCGCACTCGACATCAGACAATTTATCGCCAATGAAAAGTGAACGGCCGGGATCGATAGAATATTTTCCGCATGCCTGTTCCACCAGTCCCGTTAAAGGCTTGCGGCATTTACATTGACCACTGATGTCCGGATGATGAGGACAGAAATAAAAGGCATCAATCATACCGCCCAGCAACTGGTTGATACGCGAATTGACTCGTTCGACTTCGGCAGGACCGTAATAGCCGCGCGCTATGCCGGCTTGATTGCTGATCACGATGTTCAGATACCCTTTCCTTTTCAGGGAAGCCAGCACTTCCGAAGCCCCGGGCATCAGCTCCACCCCTTCAGGGTCGCAAAGATAATGCTTTTCAGCAATCAGCGTGCCGTCACGGTCGAAAAAAACCGCTTTCCTCCGCTCTGCCATCCTGCCGCTGTCAAGAACACTGTCATAAGCTTCGCGGGTTCTCCTCGCAGCGACTTCCCAGGTAAACTCTTTCCTGATACGGTCTCGCAGCCGCACTGACGGGCCCGCATCCCAGGCCTGTTTCACTGCCGCGGCAATGCTGGCCGGATCACCGGGATCGCAATAGAATGCATCTGAACCAAAATACTCGCGCACGCCCCCGCGATCCGACACCACAACCGCACAACCACAAGCAGCGGCCTCTAAAGAAGACAGGCCCGTGGTCTCATACCAGCTGGGTAAGGCATGTACCCTGGCCGCCCGGTAATATGCCCAGAGATCCCGCTGGTCCACCGGGGGAAGAAAAATACATTTTTCGGAGCGTTCGCGTTCAAGGGATTTCCGCATACGACGATAACGCCCCTTATCAGGAAAAGCCCCAATAATCACCAGAGGCATTTCAGCCGATTTCATGGCCCGCACAAGGTTAAACCGGTTCTTGACCTCATCGAAACGCCCGACCGAAAGAACAAAATCCCCATCCATGACCTGTGGGGAGGCTTGCTGATTTACAGTGAAAACACTGCTGTCTACAGCATTGGGGATAACATGGTAACGGGGAATCCAGGAAAAAATCTCCCGCAAATGCCCGGCTTCAAGCTCCGAGTTGGGCAACAGCATATCCACACTCTGCAGCATAGCTCTGATTCCCTGGAAATTTTTCAGTCCTCTGTGCCACCCCCTTATACGCCGGGTCATGCGTTTCCAGCCTGTAACAGCGTAATCAATCGGACTGAAACACACCTGGTCCAACGGAATGATCTCAGACCAAAAAATTGTAGTAAGCAGCACAGGAGGTCTCTGCTTCGGCAGTTCACGGTAAAATCGCACCACCTCATCGGAAATACGGAACAGATGGATAAGGTCATAGCCTCCGGCTTCATGCGGTTTATTGATCAGTTCGATCTCACAGTTCTGCTTCCTGAGATGGCTCATTGTCTTTTCCAGCTGGGTTTCAGCGCCTCCGCCGGATTTTCCCGCCAGATCCGAAAAAAAAGCTATTCTTAATTTTCTATTACTCACTTGTTCCCCTGATGCGTTTATGATAAAAGAGATTACCGAGCTTTTGCTTTGTAGTGTATAATGTTTTCATATGGGTCACCGTAGTTACAAGCCAATTTTCAGATTATACGCTGCGGAGTTATTGATCTTTTGGTCCATAATGTATAATCAGTGTACCTCTTGTTTCTAAGGAGATTCCAGTTAATGCACTATACATTATGGCCTGAAAGCTCAATAAAGATCAATAACAATCTGCGGTGTATACTGTATGACTAAAGATTCGCTAACAGTCTCCCGTTCTGACAACACCCTTGTGATCGCCTCCTTTACCGGAATCGGGGATTTTTTCCTGGCTTTGCCGATGCTGGGTTCGCTCCGCACCGCCTTTGGCCGCAGGTTCAGTCTCCTGGTGCGACGAGAATCGCGGTTTCTCCCTTTCCTCTCGACCATGGACCTGTTCGACAGAATTTTCGTGTACGATAAAACCGGGCGCGACAGAAGTATTCTGCGCCAGATACAACTGGTCAGGAAACTCCGGAGCTGCGGGTTTGACACCGGATTCACACTGCATCCGGGAAAGCGCTATGTTCTGCTTTTGTGGCTCTCAGGTATCAGAAACCGCATCGGAGGATTCGAGAGCAGGTGGTTGAAAGGGTTTCTCACACACCCACTGCCTGATCCTGGATATGATCCGGATTTCTGTCACCGCTTCTATATCGACAATGTGCACGGGACTGAATACTTTTTGCACTTCCTTGCCAGGGCAGGAGTCGAACCGCGCAGAACAGATCCGGTCATAACCATTCCCGGTTACATCGAAAACCGCGCACGGGAACTGGCGGAAAGATTTTCCGGCAGACTTGTCGGTGTCAATGCCGGCTCTTCAGGAGAAGGGAAAAACTGGCCGCTTTCCAAGTTCATCTCCTTGTGCGAAGCAATAATTGCGCAACATCCTGATGCATCTTTCGTTTTTTTTGGTTCAGCGGAAGAAAGCTCCCGCCTAAAACCTCTGAGGGACCGCTTCCCCGGCTCCACATGGGCAATGGGGAGAGACTTTCCGCTTCTGCTCAACACCGCGCTGATCAAGAAATGTCGCGTTCTTCTAACCAATGACACCGGCATGGTGCATGTAGCTTCGTTTCTGAATGTTCCTGTCGTGTCCATCGGAGGCGGTCGTGGCGGAGAACCGTTCAAAGCCTGGTCCCGTATTTCGGACAATGTACTGCACAAAGTTTCATGCACTACACCTTGCCATATCTGCAATGATTTCAGGTGCGTGAAAGAGATCACAGTGGATGAGGTGCTTGCTGCGTTCCAGAATATATGGAATAAAACATAGACACTGCGCTGTCTCATGGTTCTGAATCAATGACATTTTGAGTAACATCATTATTGAGCTTTCTGGCCATAAAGATCAATAATCCTTGACCGGACAGAAATACTTGTTTAGAATAGCGCTCTGTTAAACTGCTTAAGCAAAGGAAATAAATGTCCAAAAAAATTTTGATATTCGGCCACTCCAACATCGGTGATGCAATCTATGATCTTGTTGTGATCAATCCGTTGCGGGAAAAATTCCCTGATGCTGAAATCGTTTTTGTTACAACCTCACGCTGCAGGTCTGTTGTCGATGGGTATAAGGGGCTGAACCGGGTGCTCGTCTTTGACAAAGAAGGAAAAGACCGAGGCTGGTTAAGCAAATGGCGGTTCACATCTTATCTGAGAAAAGAGAAATTTGATCTTGTCGTGTTACTCAAAAATTCAATGCATTATCTATTTTTAGGTGTACCTCATGTCTGGCGGGTAAAAAGACCCTCACCTTCGGAAAACCGGCACTCTGTCGACCGCTTCATTGAAATGCTCAACTCGAACGGGGTTAATGCTGAATCTGCTTCATTCAGTTTCAGCGTTAATGAATCCGATGCCGCTTTCTGCGATGAACTTCTGCAAAAGAACCATGTGGGTCCTCGCGACTCGATTGGGGGAATTCTTCCTCTGGCGGCATGGTCGATGAAAAGCTGGCCGATCGAGAAATGGAATCTTCTCGCAGAAATTCTGAAAATTCAGCATGGCATCAGACTGGTGAATCTGGGTAAGTTTCCTGACAATGCTTTTGGAAAAAACGCGGCCGAAAAAATGAGTGATCTGATCATTGCCGCTGATGATACAACTCTGGCCCAGGCCAAGGCGTTACTGCAGCGCTGCAGCTTCTTTATCGGACCGGATTCCAGCCTGTTGCACTTAGCCAGTTGCATGGGCATTGAGACTATCGGTCTGTTCGGCGCGACTTCCTGTGATCGTTTCTACCCGTATTTTCACCAGCACAATGTCATTCGAACTAAGATTAAAATGAACTGCATGCCCTGTTACCCCGGGCCCGGGCCTTCCTGCAGCAACGATCTTAATCCCCGTGATTTCGGACTTTGCATGGAAACCATTGAAACCGGAGATGTTCTTGAACTGCTTAAAAAACGCCTGATTTTGAAATAGGGATTCTTTTACATCGGGCTTGAGTATTCTTGCCTGAACAATATCAAAAGGAGATCGTATGGCAGAAACACTGGGCAGCATGATCGACAAGCTTTCCATCAAATCCATCAGGGAATTCCACATCAAAAAGATGGCGAACTCGAAAAAAGGAGCTTTTTCCAAAGAACAGCTGATGCAGAAGCTGAAAATTCTGAAAAACCAGAAAAAAGCCCTGATTTCGGAAATCGAACAGTTTATAGTTCTCGCTCACCAGCAGAAACTGGTATTGAAAGATGAAAAACTCAAGCTTTACAACAAGCCCAGCACCATGAACAAAATCGGTAAAATCACTACTATCGCCAAGGGGATCGAAGCCCTGACCACGAAAAATTTCGAGTTATGGAGGCTTGAGGACGAAGCGCGTCGGGAAGATGTTGACCTTTCTTATATCGGCAAGGTCAAAAAGAAGATTGATGTTGCCAACCAGCAAAGAAACGATCTGATGGACAAGCTCGATGAAATTCTCGAAAAAGCCGTGGCTGCCGCTCATCAGGCCAAAAATAAAACCCGCTGATATATAGCCGGTTCACATCGACACCTTGAATATCCGCTTCCACAAAGCAAAGCAGCAGGTGCGGAACAGGAAGGGAGAAATTTGACCCTGGCGCAGTTCAGCAGCCATCAGGTTGATTTTTTCCTGTTCGAAAATATCGATTTTCAGGGCTTCGTCAAGCAGTGAAAGCATCAGGTCTTTCAGGCCTCCTGTGAGCCAGTGTGCGTCAGGAGCCACAAAACCCATTTTGTCGTTCCTGCGCCTGACAGGTTCCGGGATCTCACCTTTAAGGGCTTCGCGCAACCCCCACTTGGTGACTCCCCCCTTCACGAATACACCCGCAGGGGCGCGGAACACATGCTCGACAACACGGTGATCCAGATATGGAACCCGCGCTTCGATTGAATGAGCCATGCTGTTGCGGTCTTCGTAACGCAGCAGGCACGGAAGACTGGTACGGCACATGGCCTGGGACACTCCGGCAAAAAGCGGGTCGCTGTAATAGACAGGCGGAGGGAGTTCACTCACGGCTTTCGAAAAATAGCCCTCATTCAAAGGTGAACGATTACGGATTTTTTTTCTTTTCAGGGGAAACAGCTTGCGCAAAGCCCGCCTGAGTAAGGTCAAAGTCCGCTCTCCGTGCAGCGATGAGATGGAGTGCGCTTCAATCAGAGCTCTCAGCCAGCGAAATCGGCGCAGCTCAGAGGCCAGCGTGTCCACATAGAAAGAAGGGTATCCGGCAAAAAGCTCGTCCGCTCCCTGCCCATCTAAGAGCACCACCACCCTCTGTTTTCGTGCGGCTTCCATCACTTTCCACTGTGCCAGCATACTCAAGCTGTGAAAAGGTTCGTCCTGGTGAAAAACGACCCTGGGCAGCATATCACAGGCTTCAGACGAATCGAATGTCAGGTAATGCGGATCAGTCATGGCACGGTCAGCCACGGTTTCCTGGAATTTACGCTCGCTGCACCCCGGAAAGTCAAAGTTGACAGAAAATGAATGCCTGCGCCTGTGCCCGCTGCCGTCAATTCCCGCCATCAGACAAACAATTCCCGAAGAATCGATACCCCCGGAGAGGCAACTGCCGACATCCACATCAGCAACCATATGCCCGGCAACCGAACTGCGCAGAAGATCCCGCAGCTTAAGGCACCACTCTGCTGCATCCTCTTCAGGATCAGGAACAGGCCAGTCATACCAGTGTCTCAGACTGAGGCGCCCATGTTCAATGCGGGCTAAACTCCCTGGCGGAAGCTGCTTCACACGCCTGAAAAAAGTTTCTTCTCTGGCATCGGTCAAACCCCGGACCAGATAATCTTTGACTGCAGAAGGCTCGGCCGTAGGTTGCAAAAGACCTGACGCAAGCAGAGCCTTGATCTCGCTGGCAAAAGCTATTTCCCGTGCCTCCTGCCAATAATAAAGCGGCTTGATGCCGAAACGATCCCGGGCCAGAATCACTCTCTCAGCCGCAGAATCGAAAAAAGCAAAGGCGAACATGCCGCACAGTTTGGGGATAAAAGCCGTCCCATCCATGGCCAGTCCGGTAAGCAAAACTTCAGTATCGCTCCTTGTGCGGAAAAATGCCCCCCGCTTTTCCAGTTCAGCTCTGAGTTCCATGAAATTGTAGATTTCCCCGTTGTAAACCAGAAGAAACCTGCCGTCAGCAGTCTGCATGGGCTGGCCCGCTTCATCGGACAAATCGATGATGGAAAGCCGGCGATGCCCGAACCACCAGGATTTTTTCCTTGCTGTTCCGCCGCTGTCCGGCCCGCGATGCGTGAGAACCGAAAGCATCTTTCCGCCACGGATTTCAAGGTCTGTTCTGGTATCAGAATAAAGCCCAGCGATTCCACACATAGTTACTTCCTGAAACAGCTTTCAACTAAACAAACCAGCCGCTCCACCTGTCGGTCACGCCTGAATTTGAAAGCGAATTCACAGTCCGCATTCCAGGATTTTCCGAGTTGGGAGCGCTCCATCAATTCTTCAATGGCGGAGGCAATACAAACACAGTCCCCCGGAGGGACACATATTCCCAGCCTATGCTCATTAACCCATCTGCCTGCCAACGATCCTTCAGCCAATGCGATAATCGGCCGGCCTGCACCAAGATAATAGAAAAATTTGCCGGTCAACGCCTGCATCCCCCCCTCTTCAGGGAATAGAATCAGAAGCAGAGCGTGCGAGCGCTGCATTTCAGCGCAAGCTTCCCGCAAGGGCACTTGTCCGTGAAAAGTCACAATGTCCCGAATATTCAGTTCTTCAGCCCTCTGCAGAGGTTGATCATCGCAACGACCGATCAGGCGGACTTTAAGCAGTGCAGAGAGATCCGGGAAACGCGATTTCAGCAGTCTCAAGCCTTGAAACAGTCCTTCAGGGGATCTGTGTCCTCCAAGACTGCCAAGGTATGAGATTATTAAAGGACCGCTCCCGGGCGAAGTGATTCCAGGGGAGAAGTATTCTTCCTCCCAGCCGTTATATACAGTTTCCGATTTCATGGATAATCGGGGGTGCCGTTTTTTTACCAGTTCCGTGATTTCATCGCTGACAGCAGTGCAGAAGGTTGCCTGCCGCATACTGATTCGTTCCAGAAGGCTGTCAACGGCATTTCTTGCCGCTTTACCTCTAAACAACCCCGGATGGCCAACCCAGGCATCCCTGAGATCAATAAACAAAGGAATCCCGAATTTTTTGGACAAGAGCGCAGCTACAAAATTAATCTCGTGTGGAGGGGTGGAACTGAGAATCAGATCGAATTTATGATGGCTGCATATCCTGCATCCTGCCTGAAAAGCCTTCAACAAAAACCTGGTTTTCGTTGAAGGTACCAGGATTTTATCGACCAGGCGTTTGAAAAGTCCGGAGGTTTCCGAACCTCGCTCGCGCAACCGCCACGGCAGCAATCTGATACGATATACTCGCGCCGGTTCCAGTCCATTCTGGCTCTCGCTGTCCAGAGGTTCTCCGTCCAGCGGTTCCCTGGTGATAACAAAAAGTTCATGCCCGGATTGGATCAACCCACGAGACATCGCACGGATACGCGGCACAGCCGAACCGTTGACCGGCGGGAAATCGTAGCAAATCAGTAAGATTTTAGCCATTTACCAGTCTCCGCAAAATCCTTGCCCTCTTGACCAGCCAGAACAGAGCTGCATAACGCATACGAAAAAGAAGCCCCTCTCTGGGTTTCCACCTTTTGACGATTTTTGCTGCAGACTGCCATCCATTGATTTTGTACCGCTTAGCCAGACTGCAGACAACCGAGAGCAGCGCCACATTCAGAGAATGATACACAGGCGGGGAAAGATATCCGAAATCTCCGTATGTGCTCCACATGCCCAGGAAATCCCAGCGCTTCAACCTTGAATTAACACCGCACAGGCATCGTTCAATCGTTTCCGGCTCGACAATCCCGGCCCTTAACCCATCAAACAGGCCCAGGATTCCGAACAGCGCCCCATCAAGAACCGCTGCGGAAGGACGAACCGGATACTCCTCCAGAAAGTAACCTCCGTCAATATCCATTGTCAGGCAGCCTCCCTGATCAAGAGGTTGCATCATGGAGTCAATAGCCTTCCTGGCAATCATAACTCCGTCTTTGCGAATATCCAGTGCGGCGAGCCTGAGAAACAGACTGGCTGCCAATCCTTGTGACAGACAGCTGATCCAGGGCGGGTCTATTATTCTCCCCCCCTCATTCCAGGAAAAACGATAATAAAAATTCAGCCCTGATTCACTAAGTTCAGCATGAGAAAGCACGGCCTCGGACAAACGCATAACCCTTTCGCGGTCTAATCCTTCCTGGTTCGAAAGCAGATCCAGACCGCTGATCAGCGTATAACCGGGATGAAATTCCTTGTTAACAAAAACCCCGCCGTCAGTCCCGGTTTCCGAGTCCCTGATCATAGCCCCGGTATTGAGCAGATAATAGCGGTGATCCAACCTGCGATTGCGCCGGAAATCAACCGCGTAAGGAATGACTGAGGCCGATCCGGCCAAGAGTCCGGCGCAGACCGTGGAAAAGAGCAGTGTGTTCATCAATAGCTCAGACCGCAGCAGCGGGCGCATCCCGGCAGATATTTACGGTTGAACATCAGTCTGCGAAGTTTCCGGTAATTCCGCGAGTTCCAGATGCTGCGGAAATTCTGGCTCCGCACATTTCCCAGCCTCAGGTCAAAACAGCGAGTCAGCGGTACCACATCACCGTTGGCGAGGATCTGTGTCACCTCGAACGGAACATCGCAAACAGGGTTTCCTACTATTTTCAAGGGTTCCCGATAATATGACTCCATCTGCTCCCTGGAGAGAGGAGGATGGATTTCCACACCAGGCAGATTCTTTACCTGCTCAAGCTGGGTAAAAAGCGCGTCAGTATCGATGCGATCGAGCATACCAGGGTCAATACAGCTTTCAGTAATCGAAAGCGCCGGCCAGCATTTATTGTGTAATTCCGCCATTTCACGGGTTCTGAAATTCAGGTGTTCAATATGTATTCCGTCCACAGGAAGACTTGTGAAATATTTCACAACCAAGCTGATAGATGCGCAGTTTTCATCAGTAACAGTAATCGACAAGTGGATGGATGGCCCCTCGCCACGCTCCTGCCTGCGCCCAGCCACCAGGGTCAGTCCCTCCACGATCTTATCAAAAGATCCCTTTACTCCCCTGATACGGTCGTGGATCTCGGAAAGGCCGTCAACAGATAGATAAATCCTGGATGCTCCCATAATCAGGGGGTATTTTTCCGGAAGCAGGAAACCGTTGGTAGTGAGCGAGACTTTGATCCCCTCTGAACTGAATGCCTGGATGATTTCACGAATATCCGGGTGCAACAGGGGCTCGGTTCCGACAATGTGAAAGGTGTCACACCCGCGAATTTCTCTTGCCAGACGGCGAAAATCATCCAGAGTCATGCGGTCTTCCCCGCCCTTCATGATCCGGTAAAAGTCACTGTCCGCATTTTTCTTGCCGATGTCGCACATGCTGCAGCGCAGATTGCACTCACCATTGATCACAGCGTAAACAGTGCCGGGCATGAAATAGTACCCGGTGCGTTTAATGAGGTTACGGATAAATCTTTTCATAAGAGAAATTCTATCACATTCCCGAATACAGCTCTATCACAAATTCAAACCATTGCGTTCAACCGATACTACCTTTCTCTTGCATAACAAATTTTCTGAATGTAAGATTTCTTCATGGAAACAAAACCGAACCAGCCAGTCTCCCCTAAAATCGCCTATGAAATGTCCGGTCGCGGCATCATCCGCAAAGCAGCGGGACTTGTTAATGCCCATTTTGATAAATCCGCCCGCATTTTAGAACTCGGTTCAGGCAAAGGAGCTCTGGCAGAACGCCTGCTGGACCTTGGATTCAAAGGCCTGACCTGTTCCGATATCAATGCCGATGATTTTGCTCTCCTGCACAGGGTCGGATTCCTTCAGATCGACGGCAACAGCGATTTTTCAGGCCTGTTTCGCGAACCCTTCGATCTGGTAATCGCGTTAGAGGTCATTGAGCACCTGGAAAATCCGTGGCATTTTTTCCGCGAAGTAAAAAAAATGCTCAAGCCCGGAGGCAGCCTGATCCTTTCCACGCCTAATATCGACAGTGTCAAAAGCCGACTGGAATTCATGAAAAAAGGCCGTTTCTGCTTTTTCTATGATAGTGATTACCGTATTGGAGGCCACATTACACCGCTCCCGCGCTTTACCCTCGACTATCTGATTGAAAAACACGGTTTCCGGGTGCGTCATTACGAACGCAACGCCATGAGCTATCTGTTCCATAAACCCGGACACATCATACAGTTCCTGATTCACAGGCTGCTGGCTTCCATGCTGGTTAAAAAGCCTGATTTCGGCGAATGCCACATTTTCTGGCTCGAAGCCTGAGTATGAAAATCGCTATTTTCAATGATCTCAACGACACCCGCAAAGTCACGACCTTCCGGGAGATATTGCGCAGGCACGAGGTTTACTGGATTACCGAGCGATTTTTTTCCGCATCGGACGAAGGTAATCTGCGCTATGTGAGATGCGCCTATCCGAGCCGGAAGCTTAAAGAAAAAAGCCGTGTTCACAAACTGCTTTTTGAGGGTTTTAAACTGGCGTCGCTGGCCTGGCCTGAGAGGTTTCTTCCATTATCAGCCGATTTTCCGGTGTTCGAGCACGGATTTCTCTCTGATATTGATGTCTGCCTTCCTGTCAGTGATTTCGCGCTGTATGCCCTGCTGAAACTGCGACGCGATCACGGTTATCGCTACAAGGTGGTTTTCTACGATGCTGAAACCATACCATTCCTGCAGATGCGCCGCTGTGACATGCGTCATGTCTGGCAGGAAGCCAACCATTCGGTCGATCATTTCTTAGCCTGGTCAACCAGAGTCCGAAACAAAGAACTGATCGAAGGGGTTTCAGATGATCGAATCTCCGTTGTCTTTACCGGGATCGACACCGGTTTATTCAGTCCTGGTCCCTGCACGCACTCACCAGATACGCCGGTTTTGCTGACTGTTGGTAAGATAGAGCATAACAAGGGAATCAGGTACTGCCTGGAAGCTGATCGGGAGCTCATGAAACGAGGCATGAAATTCATTCATGTATACATCGGCACAGGAAAAAATCTGCAGCATTACCGCAAACTGGCTTCCAGGCTCGGGCTTGATCGTTTCGTGAAATTTGCCGGTTTCGTGACTGAAGAACAATTGATCGACCACTATCGCCGGGCCAGCGTATTCATCCTTCCCAGCATCCGCACCCGAGCCTGGGAAGAACAGTTCGGTATAGCCATTGCTGAGGCCATGAGTTGCGGACTGCCCGTTGTCAGCACCTGCAGCGGCTCAATCCCCGAGGTACTGGGTAATACTGGCATTCTGGTATCAGAGCGTAATTCCCGGGAGATTGCCGGAGCTGTGAGCACCCTTCTGAAGGATCCGGCTCTGTGCCGGACATTCGGCCGCAAAGCTCGGAACCGGGTGATTGATCTGTTTGAAATAGGGAAAGTCTCCCGCCGAACCTGCAGGATCATCGAGAAAGTCGCCGGGAAATCAGCGGACTGATTATCTGCGCCATGTATTCCCCGATCAACCGGTTGCCGCGGTCTCCAAAATGCACATGATCGGCGAACAACGGTTGTTCGACCCCGGAAAAAGCCAGGTCCAGGTCGGCGAAAGTATAGCCCTTTTCATAGCTGTCCTGAGGAAATGTTTCGCGAAAAAGCCTGTAGACCTCTCTGTTGTATTCGGGAAATCCGGTAAAAGCCGCGCTGTTTTCAGCCACCTGCAGTTTTTCCCACTCCGAAAGCGGTTTGCAGGTCAGATAAAGCGACGGCTGGAGCATGAAAACCATACTGAAGCCCTTTCTTCGCGACAGATCAGTCAGGCTGTGAATATTGTCAAGAAGCGTCTCAAGAACCTGCTTATGCTCAAGTTTGCGTAATTCCACCCCCTGCGCCAGATCGCTTTTGCTGAAACGCACACGGTGCAGACTTTTCGCCAGCAGAAAATGCAGTTTAACCCGATAATCTCGATATTGCGGAGGATCAATGACTTTTTCCAGGTCATCCACCTGCCCCCCCGAAAGCCAGGCCAGCTTTCGTCCGTAACCCATGTAGTCCTGGCCGTCACGAATGTCGAGACCGGTGTAACCAAAGTAAGAGTCATTCCATCCGCTGAACGAGATCACAATGTCCGGGTTGTATCTGGTAATGACCGTTTCGGTCAGAATGCGCTCCTGCACTGAGCAGTATGCTCCAACTCCAGCACAGACCACACGAATATTCGGCCTGTCCGGAAATTCTTTCCGCAGTTCCTTCTCGGCAATGCGGGTATAAAGATCTTCCTGCCTCACCCCCGCACCCCAGGCGGCTGAACCGCCTGTCACGAAAACACGGATCTCACCGGACATGCTGGTTTCTTCAAGGGAACGGGCGGCGCGAAAGCCGGCATTGTTGGTGGTAAACGAATGAATTGGATACGGCG
>JAQTRI010000366.1 GCA_028711905.1 Candidatus Wallbacteria bacterium
CGGCAGAAAAGTCTGAGGTGTTGGTGGTCGCGGTCCACTCAAAGGCATTGCTGCCTGTAGAAACCGAAGCCGGTACTGTGGAAGGATTGATCAGGACCGGGGCGTGATTCGGATAAATCAGGTGTGCTGCAGTCAGGGTCCTGTTCAGGACCTCGATCGAGCCGTTCACATACTGGATCTCGATCGTATACAAGCCAGGGGTCATTTCCAGAGCGTAATCCGCGAACTGGAAACCAGCGGTCTGGGTAATACCTCCCATGGAAATGGATGTGTCAGTGTAAGTGGCTGAAGGGGTCTCCAGTTTCACTTGATCCATGGGCTCCAGGGTGTAGAACATCATATACGCGCTGGTTGGAGCTCCACTGGTCAGTGAATTGCGGTACAGCTCGAAATCGACCCGGTTCGTATAAGGCGATGCCTGAGGCGCCGGCAGATCAAATACGCCGTCAGCCACAGGATGCGATATCAGGTCAAAGCTGATCGTAGAAACACCGCTGGTATTGAGCGTAACTTCAGTAACAAGGATTACAGGCGCGCTGTATGATCCATATGTTGCCACAGCATTCATGTCGTGGATCCAGTCCGGGGCATAGGCATAATAATGTCCGGACTCAGGAGTAACCCTTCCGGCGTATGCAACAGTGAAAATATCAGGCACGCTTCCCAGCGTGGTCCCAAGATCAACGAAATTTGATAAAAGAAAGTTGTCTGTGAAAAGGAAATCATAGAATTGTGAAACTCCCGGAACACCAACAATACCGCACTCTTCATCACTTTGAGGACCGTAAAATACTGCTGCTGTATGCGAAACAAAAACATATTCCATGGAATGTGAAGATTCCGAATCAGGAAGGATGGGGACAGTGCCGCTGTATGGCAGGGGATGAACCAGATCACCTGCGAATACCGGGTGATACTCAAGCTGAAAATCGACAGACCATGTTGTCAGATTACCAGTCACTGTTTCCGTGTAGTCAGACACCAGGAAATACGGTGCTCGCACAGCCGATAAATCCACGGCCGGAGCTCCTTCACTATAAAAACAGTAAGGAACATATGCGTAGTAATGGCCGGTCTGTGGAACCACTCCATAATTCTGACCGGCTGTATTAATATCCTGCAGCATCACTCCCGACAATTGCACGGTTTCGGTGATGCTTCCGTTCCACAACTGCACGGTCTCAGTGATACCGCCCCCGAGATCAACAATGTTCTGCGCCCAGATCGATCCGCTGCTGAATACAAAATCGTCATACCCGCAGTTCCCGCCGGTAAGCGAGTATTCGGGAGCAACCAGACCGGGGACGCCTGCTTCCTGAGGGCCCCAGTATGACTCGGAGAAATACTGTGGTGTCTGAGTTTCGTCATGCCAGCAGCCTGCTGTTTGCGGCATTAGAGTGCCTGGAATTATCGGGTCCTGCACTGGATCGATAAAATCGAGAAAATTGGCAGGGTAAATACCGACATTAGACGGCGTTGTTGCAATCGAAACATCGAGAGTCGGAGGCAGTCCCACCTGGCTCAACTGCTCCTGCGAAACAGCGCTCTGCTGCTTGAGAGTCGCTGATTTTTCCTTAGCCTGCCCGGCCAGAACCTCGATGGAATCAAGCCCTGTCCATACTGTTTCCCAGGTGTCGAGCCCGGTCGGATAGAGCACGAAGCTGAACAGGAACATACCTGATCCCGGCATGGCAAAAGCAGTCAACTCATGAGCGCTGTATGTGGACATGCCGCCACCCATGAAAGTGTATTTATATCCGTCGCACAGAGAGTACCAGCCAAAATCAGGGGAGCTGCGCTTCCCTGCGTTCTGGGCCGCTGTCAGCGCCCTGACCGGCGCGGAATACGGACAGGTCTCCGTTGATTCGGATTCCACCTGCTCTATCTTCCAGATCAGCACACCCACCACCCCGCTTGACTCAAGCTCAGATGTCGTGCGCACAGCCCCAAGATTTTTCGGGCTCTGCAGGCTTTTGTCAAAATTAAATTTGATCTTGACCGGAGCAGTAGTCACAGACGATCCTGAACCTGAGACCGCAGCTGATCCGCCTCCTCCGCCACAACCTGCAACAAATGCGAAAAAGACCAGAACAGCAACAAGCGACACTGACAATCTACTCATTTATCCTCCCGGCAAAATTACTTCAGTATTCATTTTAGCTTCAATCCAATTGTAAGATTTAAAAGGAATTTCCTTTTTTTGTCAATAACCTTGATCAGTCATACTCTGTTGCGATAAAATCAAACCACTCGCATGAAACCTGGAAAAGTTCTTTTAGTTCGCCTGTTCGAGCCTGTACCCTTTGTGTACACCACTCCGCCCACGGGATTTCTCTATGTGGCTTCCAGCCTTTTTCATGCCTATCCCGGTCTTTTAATGAAACTGTATGATTTTTCCCTGCCTGTTCACGATGAGACCCTGTTTCAAAAAACAGTCCGCTCGTTTCAACCTGACACTGTCCTGTTCTCAGGGACCTATGTCGAGCGGGACCAGCTTTTTCGTGCATCAGCAATTGTCCGGAGTGAGCTTCCACAGGCTCTGATCATTGCCGGCGGAGCCGGGCCATCCAGCTCCCCGCTGGAATTCGCGTCCAGCCCGAACATTGACTACATTATCACCGGCGAGGGAGAAGAAAGGCTTCCAGCTCTCTTCAGACATCTGGAAAGCGGTTCGAAACCGCCCGATGGATTAGGCTTTATCAAAGACGGGAGCGTATTTTACACTCCACCTGAATCATTTATCACAGACCTGGACAGTCTGGCTTTCCCGCAGTGGAGTCTGCTTGATCTGCCGGCTTATTCAAAAGTCGGTGCCATGAACGGGGTTCTTAAGTATGAACCTTACGCCACAGTGGTGTCGTCCCGAGGTTGCCCGTTCGACTGCTCATACTGCCACAAAACCATGGGTCGCGTGTTCAGGCCGCGCAGCCCGCAGTCGGTTGTGTCTGAAATAATGGCTTTAGTCAGACAACATGGGGTGCGGGAAATCCATTTTATCGATGACTGCTTCAACCTCGATCCTGAACGGGCCAAGGAGATCTGCAGGTTGATCATAGCCTCTGGAATCGAGATCAGCATCGCCTTTCCCAATGCGGTCAAGGGCGATCTACTGGACGAAGAACTCATCGTGCTTCTGAAAAAAGCCGGTTGCTTCAGCATGACAGTGGCAGTCGAAAGCGCATCAGCTAAAATCCGCTCACTTATGAACAAGCGTCTTGATCTCAGAAGACTCGAACAGAATACCCGCATTTTGGATCGGCTCAATATTTACACCACTGCCTATTTTATCTTCGGTCTGCCGGGAGAATCAGAAAAACAGATGACAGCAAGCCGCAAGTTCGCCTGCAGACTGCCTATCGATTCCATCGCCTTTTTCCGCTTTATTCCCTTTCCCGGTACTGCCATAAGAGACCGCTTCTTCTCTCACATCAACTACACCGGAATTCCGTCCCGCAGCTTCGAGTATTTTTCAGCCAGTGAAGACTTCAACCTGTCCCGGGTATCGACAAAAAGCTTGAAACGCTTCTCATATCTGACTTACCTGCATTTCTACTTCAGCATCCGCAGGATTGCCGGATTGTGGCGCAAGTATCCGAAAACCTGGCGCACATTAAAGGCCTTTCCCATGGAAATCGTGGAGTTCATCCACAGGTTTGTCCATCCGCGGGACCGGTCATGAAAAAGATCCTGCTGGTCCGGCTCCATGAAAAACTGCAGCTCTCAGTTGTCACACCTCCGGCAGGATTTCTTTATGTGCCCTCGTACTTAAGGCGGCATAATCCTTCCCTGGAATTTTTCCTTTTCGATTTCGCGCTGAATCCCGGAGACTATTCGAAATATAAAAAATTCGTTTCAAACTTCAGGCCTGACGCGATATTTTTTTCCGGGTCCTATGTTGAGCGGGATCAGTTGTATCATTGCCTGAAAATCACGCGATCTCTGACCAGGGCCGTAACAATCTGCGGAGGGCCACTTGCCGGTACCGCTGCCCTGGAACTGCTGCATAACCCTTTTCTGGATTACACTGTCAGCAGCGAGGGTGAGCAGAGAGCGGCGTCACTTATAGACCACCTTTCAACCGGTTCTCCACCGTGCGAAGGAATCGGTTACCGCAGAACCGGCCAGGTCATCTTTCAGAAGC
>JAQTRI010000367.1 GCA_028711905.1 Candidatus Wallbacteria bacterium
CCGCACATTGTTCCGCGAGATGTTCGATGGATTCGCCCTGCACGAGATCGTGCTCGATGAAATGGGAATTCCCGCCGACTACCGCTTTCTGGCTGTTAACCCCGCGTTTGAGCGCATGACAGGGCTGAAATCTGTCGATATCATCGGCCGGACCGTTCTCACTGTGATGCCTGATCTGGAGCATCACTGGATCGAGACATACGGCCGGGTGGCCCTGACCGGAGAGCCGATTGTATTCGACAGTTTTTCCGGCCCGCTTGACAAATATTTCGAAGTGACGGCTTTCCGGCCTGCCGCGGGCAGATTCGCCTGCATCTTTTCGGACATCACTGCCCGCAGACGGGCTGAAGAGGCTCTGCGCCACAGCGAGGAACGCTATCGGATGTTCATCGAAGCTGCGCCTGAGGCCGCGTTCGTGCAGAGCGAAGGCCTGTTCGTATACCTGAATCAGGCCATGGTCAGGTTGCTGGGAGCCGATAAGCCCGAGCAATTGATCGGTCGGGAGTTCATGGAACATATGGCGCCTGAGTATCGCGAGGCCATCCGTGAGCGCATCAGGATTCAGCACGAGACAGGAAAGACAGCACCGCTGATGGAGCAGGAATACCTGCTCCTTGACGGCACACGCGTCCCGGTGGAGACCACAGCTGTGGCCATCCAGTATCAGGGGAGACCGGCACACCTGGTTTTTGTGCGCGACATTACGGAGCGCAGGCGTGCAGATGAGGAGCGCGAAAAACTGCAATCACAGCTCTATCAGTCCCAGAAGCTGGAATCAATCGGCCGTCTGGCCGGTGGTGTGGCGCACGACTTTAATAACATGCTGGGAGTGATCCTCGGCCACGCCGAACTGCTGCTTTCCAGTTTTGACCGAGATCATCCCTGTTACCAGGACCTGGAGGAGATCCACCTCGCTGCACAACGCTCTGCTGACCTGACCAGCCAGCTGCTGGCCTTCGCCCGCAAGCAGACGGTGACGCCCAGGGTGCTTGATCTGAACGCCACTGTGGAAAGCATGCTCAAGATGCTTAAGCGATTGATTGGAGAGGACATTGAACTGGTCTGGCAGCCCGGATCAGGGCACTGCACTGTCAGGATCGATCCGGGCCAGATCGACCAGATTTTAGCTAATCTGTGCATCAATGCCAGAGACGCAATTTCCGGAGTCGGAAAGATTACAATCGCGGTTTCAGGCATAATGCCGGGTCAGACACACTTAACTTTGCCGCCGGAAATTCCGCCAGGCGAATATGCGGTGCTGTCCGTGTGCGACACAGGCAGCGGAATGGATCAGGAAACCCTCTCCAATCTGTTCGAACCGTTTTTTACCACAAAGGAGAAAGGAAAGGGGACCGGTCTTGGGATGGCCACTGTTTACGGCATCGTCAGGCAGAACAACGGGTTTATCGATGTTCAAAGCTTAAGTGGCAGCGGAACGACAATCAAGATTCACCTGCCTGTGCATGCTTCCAGCTCTGCTCAGACATCTGTAAAGGCGGCTGTGGAGATTCAGCCTGCGACAGGATCGGAGACTTTGCTGCTGGTTGAAGATGAACCCATGGCATTGAACCTGCTCGTTAGAATACTCAAGGGGCAGGGTTACAATGTGCTGGCTGCATCAACCCCTGGAGCAGCAATCTCACTGGCCAGGGAGCACCAGGGCAGTATCCAGCTGCTTGTGACTGATGTGATCATGCCGGAAATGAACGGTCGCGATCTGGCGAAAAACCTGCTGGCATTGTATCCGGTGATCAGGAGATTGTTCATGTCCGGATATACGGCCGAGTACATCGCGCATCATGGAGTGCTGGACGAAGGGGTGCACTTTATACAGAAGCCGTTTACCCCCAATTCCCTGGCTGCCAAAGTGCGGGAAGTGCTTGACAGAAAGCTGTGAACTTCAGTCAGCTTTATCACAGGATACGAAGATTGAGCCGGATCAACCATTTTACAAGTGTTTATGTGTATTGTTGAACGCTTCAATATTATCTAAATGTTTTTTCAGGCGATTTGTCAATTGTGACAACCTGATGACCGGGTGAATTAATAAGCAGGGGCAAGTTGCAGCATGCCCTTTCAAACCAGTTCAGGTAACGATTTTTCCATAGGGAACGGTCGCGACCATTTCCTGCAAGGGCCTGTGAATTCAGTTCAGGGAGATAATGACGCGCCTGGTGCCTGACCCGGATGAGGGCAGCGACAGGTCGGGAAACATGTTGTTGCCGGGCCCGGAGGCGACTATCTGCTGAAGCAGGGGATGGTCGCGACCGTTCCCTGCTGGCGCGAAAGATGCTGTATCAGTATTTTCAAATTCAACAGTGATGATGTTGACTGTTGAGCCTTCAACATGCAGGGCCCGGACATCAGTCTCGCGATTTACAGTACTGCTGCCAACCGATGATTCAGTCGTATCCGCGGCATTGACAGTCGGGAGCGACAGGCTGACTGAGGGAAGCACAGTCACTGAAGTTTGAAATACAGCCTCTGCGCCGCTTCCGGCTTGGAGCAGAGCGGTCAGGGAAGCGAGTGTCACGAGCATTGCAAGTTTCATGGTTTCCCCTTTTTGGTTCGGACTGATGCACAAGTATAGAACACGACCTGTGCCAAAACAGGAAAACCATCTGCTGCAATCAATTACGACTTTTCAGGCTCTATCCGCAACTGTGGCGGAATGACAGTGGAGAAGGACGGTTAACAGTGCAACTCGCTTTGTTTACAGGCTGAATAGCCTGGTGTATCATTACGATACACTTGGCGGAAATGGAATACCGGTGAGCTGTAAGGCAGAGCAATATCGCTTTTTTCACTGTATAATTGAGCAATGGACATGTTCAATCGTCCGTATTATCAGCGGGTGCTCCTTGGCTTTCTGCCCATCCTGGTGCTCTGGCTCAGGTTCCTCTTCGTGTTTCTTGTATCGATCCCTGTGCTGCTCATTTCGGATTCGCTGATCTGCGAGCAGTTATTCGGTTATTCGATGTTCTTCTCCTCGCGGAGCAGGCACCAGGACTACAGCAAGAAATGTGTTGCCAACATGCGCACGCTTGAAAGCGCGCTGGAAATGTACCTGATGGAACACGAGGACTCCCATCCGCAGATCGATCAACTGAAACCATACATGCAGGGACAATCCATTCCGGGCTGTCCTGTCAGTGGCGATAAATCCAGTTATTCGGTTCGCGTTGATGACGATGGCTGCCACATTTACTGCAGCATTCACAACTCATTGACTGATCCGGTTCCCGGTAATCTGCCGGCAGCAGTCAGATTTTCACGCACTCATCCTCGGGCGTCATATTACTTTGACATAATCATCGGTTTCCTGATCCAGGTCATGCTGCTCCTGATCTGGGAAACATGGTTCAAAAAGCGGCGTTATTCACTGAGTACAGCCGGAGAATGCTGCAGCATGACTCCATCAGAAGCCAGTGACCTGGCCTTTACGGACAGCGATGCAGTCAGTCTTGAGCCGCTCAAGGTCGAAAGCAGCCTGCTTTCCGCGCTCTCAGGCCTTGAAGACGGCGTGCACGCAATTGCTCCCCGCAGGCCAGGAAGCGCTGCTGAACATGGAAAAGAGCTGATCATCGTGCACGGAAAGAATGTTACAATCTGTTCTGAGAACCTGCAGGCTCATCTTTCCCGCAACAGGTTCGGATCTTTCATCAGCCAGATCAACTGGATCGGTCCGATCATGCATATCAACATGGATACGGGAACAGCGGTCATCAAGGGACGGATGTTTCCGGGATTCCTCCACCGTCTGATGCTCTACCTTTCCGGCATCGCAATCCTGCAGCTTCAACAGGATCCATTTGTGTTGAACATTCTGCTGGTGCAAATGGCGATCTGCAGCGAGGCAGCAGGCGTGATCTCTTTCTCCATCTTCAAGTCCCGGCCCAGACATTCGGACCACTACTTTATCAAAATGCTGGAGCAACGGATCGCTGAAGCGGTTCATTCCGGTGCTGTGCGGCTGTTAAATGAATTTTCGTAATCCTCTGAAACCAGGGCTCAGGATTTGACGACTTCGGCAGCATTGTGGCCGCCCGTGTCGTTGGGTCATCCCCGACATTGCCGGCAGACTCCTCAGTGGGAGTCGGGGCGGGTACCGCAGTTTTGAA
>JAQTRI010000368.1 GCA_028711905.1 Candidatus Wallbacteria bacterium
GAGCCTGACGAAGAGGGCTACCGCTTAGCCTCAAAAGACCTTTCTGCCGGATCCTTCACCCTGACCCCGGAAACCAAGTATGGCATCAAGCCCCTGACATTAACCATGTTCGGCAAGACCGTGGACAGGAAGCACATCCTGGCCAAACCCCCCGGGCATACTTCCTGGCTGGCGCTGCTCCAGCTGCTGCATTCCCTGCGCGCAGCGAATTACCTGATCTGCCTGGGATTTGTGCTGCTTATTGCCGGTCCGCTCCGAATGACTTTTTTTCCCACTACCCATGACCTGCTGATCACCTTGTTCCTGGTATTGCTCTGCCCCGCATTCCTGGCCATGGCCTGGCGCATCTACATGAGCGATTTGAACGCAGCCCTGATTCTTTCTGCAGGAATGCTTTTGTATTTTCATGCATCAGCTAATGGAAACGCAAAGGCCGCTGCCTGGTCCGGAATGCTGATCGGAGTCTCAGTATACTTCCGTTATAGCAGCATCCTTGGACTGGCAGCCATCGGATTATGGGAGATTGTGAAAAACTTCACAATTATCTGGACATGGGTCCTGTCAAAGATTCCTGAACCATTCTTCCTGCTGAGACGATCGGAGGCGTTGTGGAGGCCCGGACGGCCGGAACAGCCGAGGACAGAGTGCAGCCGGTGCCGGATGCATCGGCAAACGCTCGCAGCAGGGAGAAAGGTTCGGGAATCACCGTTTTTCTTCATACTCTGCTGTTTCACGGCCTGTTTTCTTGCCCTTATCCCGCTTCTCTGCTACCACTGGCATTTCTTCGGCCACCTGCTGCACACAGGATATGCCAGAAACCTGCACCTTTCGACTGGCAGGCCTTATTTCGGCTGGGATAGAGCTGTTTTTTCTCTAAAAGCAATGCTTCAGAACCTTGCCTCAGTGCCGCAACTGGTGCTGACCGGGTTTCCCTTTTTCTGGCTGCTGCCGGCCTGTATCACTGCCTTTTCCGGAGACAGCCGGGGCCTGCGTTCGTTCCTCTGGATCTGGATCAGCGTGTTCAGTGCCCTGTACCTGGCATGGGGAGTCCACCTGCCTCATTCGTTCGTGTTTTCCAGCCGCAAGTTCCTGCCTGTGCTCTTCCCTGCTGCTCTGCTATGCAGCCGTATTCTGGCAGGGAAAAAGCCGGCTCTGGCATATTCTCTGCTAACCGCTGTCACAGCTACAGCAGTCATTGTGTTCCGCGATTTTCTGGTGCATGTGGCGTTCAATGAAAGCTTCTGGCGGACAGTCAGTTCAAAGCCCTGAAAACAGCTATCCAGTCTTCTCGTTTTCACCATGAAAAAAGGCGGATCATCAGATCCGCCTTTATGAGAAATTGTTCAGCTCAGATCACGGCATGTACTGATCATTATAAGGAGCTGGAAGGTCTCCAACCCAAGTAAATCCAGTGGTTTCAATCACATGGATCATATCTGAGCATGAAGCATACAGATACAGTCCGTCAGGAGTAATGCGCAGTTCATCCATAGAGCCATCGGTTGACAGGTTCAGAGAATCCAGTGGCATACCATACGCACCAGCCGAGTAGCTGGTTACTGTGTTGCAATAGTTATATCCATTCTGCCACAAGACATACACCATACTTCCATCAGGACTGGCTATCACATCGCCGATCTGATAGCACAAGTAGGGATCAATTTCAATGGTGTCTTCCCAGGTCTGGGTGGCCACATCTATGACGCAGATGCTGTAATCAGCAACCACAAAGGCCTTTTCCCCACCTGTGGTGTTGAAAATCCTCACGAACGACGAATAACCGATGCCAGCCTGAATTTCTGTTTCTTGTGTCATGCTCGAAGTATCGATTACCTTGACAATGGTGGAAGTCGGATCGCTGATAAAGGTATATGGAGCATACACACAGCTGCCATCCCCAGTCACCGCGATGCCGGTGCAGCTCTGATCCAGGTAGCCTACAGGGCCCTCATTCAGGGAATCGTAACTGTAAGGGTAGATTTCATTGTAGGAACTGTCATACACATACACCCAGTCCTTAGCCGGAGAAACAGCCAGATCCGAATAGCTGTAAAGCGATACGCTGCCACCCAGAAGGCTGTCGTCAGTCATGCTGTGCTTTTCAAGGTAGCCATCGTTAATGAGAAAATACTCTGCTGCCTGCGGCAGGTATCTCAGGTATTCCGGATAATAGATTTCTCCAGCAGTTACCGGATCAGGGTTCAGTTCGCTGATCCTGCCGATCACTTGCTGATAGCTGTTGTAGATCAGGGTGTAGTAATCGCACAGGGTCTGCATAAAGGCTGTCTTCTGCAGGCCGTTTTCAGTGTAGGCACACTGAATCTCGGAACTGCCGACCGGGCTTGACAGCGAGCCTGAGCTGACAGCAGCCGGTCCGGAAAGCACTGTGAAGGTTCTGGGTCCGAAAAGCAGCGGTCCGCTGGAATCGTCAAGATAAAACGCTGAAAGCAGGTTGTTAAGGTTCAGAGTCTGCCCGACTGTCAGATCGTAACTCGCCTGATCAAAAGCAATGTGATCCAGGCCCGGAGCCAGGTTGATCGTAATCATATTCCAGCTCTGATTGATTCCCACCATGCCGCTGTAGCCGGTGTAGTCCGGGTATGAAGCCATCAGCTGATATGTGCCCACAGGAATATTGCTGATCGAAAAATCCCCGTTAACATCTGTTGAAGTTGAGCCCATGGACATCGCTCCGTCCCACAGCTCAACACTCACTCCCTCGATTCCGCCTGTGCCGCGGTATAATACGCGGCCGGCCAGAGTCCCTTCCTGAATCTGCGGAATAAGCGTGATGTCTGCTGTAGTCGTAGTGTTCACCAATACTATCGCTGAGTTTGTTCCCTCATTGCCTGTCTCATCGTCACTCATCACTGTGTATGTTCCCTGCGCAAGATTGCCGAAGTAATACGCTCCGCTGCCGTCAGTCTGCACACGGCCCATGAACAATCCGCCCAGCCACAGGTCCACCTCAACATTGGGAACCGGTGATCCTGACAGGTCCACAATGCCGTTGATGGCGCCATATTCCGGGCCGGGAGGAGCTACAAGAGCCAGGACCGGAGCGGTTGTTGTCTGATCAGCGACTATTGCCACTGTCACTGCCGCGTTTCTCTTCTCGCTGTCCTCTGCTACCAGCAGATACTGGCCTGGTGCTAAATCATTGATCGTGTAAAGCCCTGTGCCGCTGTGGCTGAGTCCTGTGGCGATCAGTTTCCCATTCTGCCAGCACTTCACTTCAACGCTGGGGGCCGGACCATCGAATTCAACCGTGCCTGTCACTGAGCCGTAACCCTGTACAGGCACTGCAGGAAAATCAAGAGCCGGCAGAGTCGCCAGCATCCCGCCCTGCACTGCTACTGTTGTCTCGATTACACGATTGCCGTCTCTGGCCCGTGCTGTATAAGTCGCAGGCGCAAGACCGGTCACAAGATATTCGCCGGCTCCGTCTGTCAGTTCCATGGCTACGAACGAGCCGCCATAATAAAAAGACACTTCCGCACCGGGAAGCGGGCTGCCTCCAAGTGTCACTGTGCCGGATACAGCTCCCTGTTCTGCTGCCGGATATGTCTCCAGAGAGATCGTTTCCGGCAGTTGTGTCGTGCCGATCTGGCTGATGGTCACGCTTGATGCGTAAGGATAGAAACCGCCGATCAGCACTTCCAGAGTATATGTGCCCAGAGGAATGTCGCTGAGTGTGAAGCAGCCGTTGTCATTGGTCATGGCCAGATATGAGGTGCCGCTTAAAAACACCAGCACTCCCGAAGTCGGTGTGCCGGAAAGATCAGCCACACCGGCAATATTGCCTGTCGGCGTGATCTGGATGTCCTGGATCGTTACCGCCATCTGCCGTACAGCCACATTCATGGCATGACCGACTGTGGTGGAGCCCCTCATGGCCTTGACAAAGTATTCGCCGTATGGAACATCCTTGATCTCGAAATAGCCGTTATCTTTGCTCTGGGTGTAATAGAACACGCCTGAGGCCTGTTTTTTGGAAGACGCGTATCGCACACTCGCTGCCTGACCGCCGAGAACCTGTTCCGCTATGACAGTCAGTCCGGCCTTCTGTTCGCCGGCAAGTTTGCCGCTGATCGTACCCATCTGCAGGGTCGG
>JAQTRI010000369.1 GCA_028711905.1 Candidatus Wallbacteria bacterium
AGCAGTTCAGCCACCCGGTCCAGCACTTTGCGGGATTCCGGCTTGAGCTCAGCATTGCCAAGATCAAACAGCAGGCTATCGCTCAGTCTGATCGTAATTCCTCGTTTGTTGCGGATAATCTCGGCATTGAGCTGCTCATCAGCAAGTTCCTGTTCCATTTGCCTGGCCTGCTGCTCCATAGCCTGTTCCTTTTTCTCCTGTTTCTCCTCCTCAGTGGTCGTGGCCTCTGATTTTTTCTGGTTGATGGCTTCATCATCAAAGGTCGGACCTCCGGCGAAAAACGAAGTGGAACCGGAAAAAGCCCCTATTATCTGTGAGAATTTCGCCACATCAATGTTGGAAAGGGCGAACAGCAGAACAAAAAAACATAACAGTAATGTTGTCATATCTCCATATGTCAGCATCCAGGAAGGGGCGGAAGGCATTTCCGCGCTATTTCCCTTTTTTCTCGCCATAACCTATTCCTCTGCGGCTTCTTCGCCTGTTTCAACTTCTTTTTTGGCAGCTCTCATACTTGGAGGCAGGAATGCCTTTAATTTCTCTTCGACAATTCTGGGGTTGTCTCCGGCCTGAATCGAGAGCAGTCCTTCGACCATGATTTCCTTGATCATGATTTCAGCCTTGCTTTTCTGTTTCAGCTTACCGGACATGGGCAGGAAAATGAAATTGGCCATTACCGCGCCATACATGGTGGTAATAAGAGCAGTGGCCATAGCCGGGCCAATCGAACTCGGATCGTCAAGTTTTCCAAGCATGAGGATCAGTCCGATCAGGGTTCCGATCATGCCAAAAGCCGGTGCATAGGCCCCCATGGAAATGAGGATTTCCTGCCCTGTGGTGTGTCTTTCGCTGAGATATCCCATTTCGGTTTCCAGAATCCTTTTGACCAGTTCAGGGTCTGTGCCGTCCACTACCAGCTGGATTCCCTTTTTCAGGAATTCATCGTCAAGCTTTTCCACATCGTCTTCCAGAGCCAGCAAACCTTCACGCCTGGCCTTTTCGGCAAAAGACACCAGGGAAGCGATGATCTCCAGCGGGTTGGTCTTTGCTTCTACAAAAAGCTTTTTCCACACCTTGCCGGAACCCTTGATGGCTTCCAGAGAAAAATTGCAGAAAGTAGTGGCAACAGTTCCTCCAACCACAATCAGTACTGAAGGAATATCGATGAATACACCAAGCTGGCTGACGCCGATCCCGGTGACAATGAAAAAAGTTCCGATAAAAAGCCCGATGAGCGTTGCTGAGTCCATTTATAGCCTCCCGCTGACCTCCTTCCTGAATTCTTTTATCTTGGTGACGATATCTGCGATACCCTCAGTCACCAGCAGCTTTTTCCCGCTGACAAAAGTCAGGACTGTGTCCGGCGTATTCTCGATCAATTCCACCAGTTCCTCATTTACATACAGATCAGTACCATTCAGTCTGGTCACTCTTATCATTTTCTGGAACCCCTTCAACTCACCGGACCGTCAATCCCCTGTTACCTCTTGAGATTGACCAGTTCCTGCAGCAGCGCGTCAGCAGTGGTGATGCTTCGTGAATTGGCCTGAAAACCTCTTTGCGCAACTATCATATCGGTAAATTCCTGCGCTAAGTCTACATTGGACATTTCCAGATAACCGGACTGCAGGGCGCCGGCCTTGCCGACAGAAGCCGCTGTAATAACCCCTGTCCCCGAATTGGGGGTCACATTCCACATAGTGTCGCTGACCTGCTGCAGACCACCCGGATTATAGAAAACAGCCAGAGAAATTTTTCCGATTGCCTGTTTCAGACCGTTGGAATATATTCCATTGATCATTCCATCTGGCCCGATAGCGTAAGTTTCCAGCATGCCCATTTCATAACCGTCCTGGGAACGCGCAGCTGTGGTGAATGCCGAATCATACTGGGTGATGGCAGCAAAATCCAGATTCAGCTCCAGAGGATTGGCATTGCTGGGTGAAAACCTGAGCCTGCCGATGATGTCGGGCTGAGTCACATTGTTGGCCGATCTGGTGGCAGCCTCGTCTATCTTCCCGAGTTCATTGAATACTACGATGCCGGAGCGGGTGTTCCCGTGTTCCACATCCCAGAAAATGTTTTCCATGATTGCTTCGCGCTCGATACTGGTAAGTTCATTTCCAGCCATCGCCTGAGGGTGCATTTTCAAATAGTCCTGGATGATCTTGTCATCATCGGAAAGAGAAGCATAGTATCGCCACTTGTTGTCATCGAGCTTTTCAAAGTTCATGATCATCTCATGTGCCTCGCCGAGACTGTCATAAATAGCCAGTGCCGTTGAGTGCTTGTCACCGCTGATACTGTCGAATGAAACCTTGTCGCCTGTGGGTCCGAATTCGAAACTGACGGTTTTGGATCCAATAGGAATGGTCCTGAAGCTTTCGGAAATATTTTCAGTCAGCGTGATTTCCCTGCCGCTGAACCCGACAGTGATGGTCATGTCATCATACATGAAAGTATTGCCGAGTGCTCCGCAAGAGGTCATGGAATTGATATTACCGTATTCATCGAATCCCAGTGTCCCGAAATCCCCGCCTGCGGATACCCCGTCAACAATTCCATTGCCGTTAAGGTCAACCAGCTGGTTGTTTTCATCGTAAATACGCCAAGTGAAAGTCTCACCTGCTCCCTGCTCGAATTTCACCCACATTTTGTGCTCGTCACCCTGAATATCCTCGAAAATCCATTGATTTACTACCGGGGGAGCTGACGGGGTACGGACAACATTGAACATATCGGTGATATTGTCTGCATTGGCGTCCTGTCCCACAATAGAGACTGTATTGAGTGTAATTCCTCCGACCTGCACATCCTTGACTGATCCGTCTTCCCATAAAAGCACCTGTCCGTCTGTCTGCACTCCGGCAACAGTAGTATCCAGATCCACAGGGTCGCCGTTATCATCGCGGATGGAAAAATTCCACACGGTATCACTGATCTTCTCGAACTTGACATTGATTTTTTTCTGATCAGTGGCCAGTCCGTATAAAAGCTCACCCTCTTCCGGGAAAGAGCGCTCAACAGCCGTTTCATCAAGATTAGAGCGGTATTCGATATATTCGGTTGCCTTGGCAGCCAGTTTTTCACCTGGAAGAAAATTGATCGAATCAACCTGTTTGTTGGGGTCAATGTATTTCTCACCTGTGTCTTCGTTTTTCTGAGCGCTCCATCCCAGCACTCTCATGCCTGTCGCTGAATGAACGAAATAGCCTTCTCCATCGATATCAAAACTGCCGGCGCGGGTGTAAACCCTCCCGTTTCCTGATTCCAGCACAAAAAATCCTTCTCCATCGATCGCCACATCGGAATTTTTGCCTGTGCTTTCCATTGATCCCTGTGTGAACACCTGGTCGATCGAAGCCACTTCGACGCCTGTGCCTACCTGGGAAGAGTTGATACCTCCGAGTTTATCCTGCGGTGCTCTGGCCCACTTGAGGGTTTCGCTGAACAAATCGGAGAATGTAATGCGCGATTTTTTGTAACCGCTGGTGTTGACATTGGCAATGTTGTTGGAAATGACATCCATTTTCACCTGATTGGCCTTAAGGCCTGAAATACCGGAAAAAAGTGATCTCATCATAGGTACGACCCTCCGTTTATCTGAATTTTTTTAACACGCATATTTATGCAGTTTCCAACCTTTCCACCATACTGAGGTAGACATCAGCTGTTCTTCCGTCATTATAGATAGTCAGCTTCAGGTCCTGAGCAGACTCGTCATACTGGATGCCGGTAACCTGACCTTTAAAAAATTCACCGCTCTCAGTTGTGCCACTGACCACACGGTCCAGCAGGCTCAGATTGTCCCTCAAAATCCGCGACTGGTCGTTACTGCTGATGTAATTATTTAGAGCAGCCGACAGTTCCTGGAAACCGGTGTTGAGGTTAGTCAATTGCTCCAAAGATGTAAACTGGGCGGTTTGCGCTACAAAATCAGTATTGCTCATCGGACTGAGGGGATCCTGATTCTTCATTTCTGCGATCAACAGCTGAAGAAAAGCATCCTTCCCCATGGTATTATTCAAAGTACGGGTTGAACTGGTTTCAGCACCATAGTTTTCCATCTGCTGCATAAGATACTCGGACTGCGCCTGGGCGAT
>JAQTRI010000370.1 GCA_028711905.1 Candidatus Wallbacteria bacterium
GCGGAAAAAGCATTGACCTGCCCACCGATCAAGTCGAGTTCTTCGGCGATCATTTTAGCGTTGCGCCGTTTGCTCCCTTTAAAAACCATGTGCTCGATCATGTGGGAGATGCCATTGTTTAGATCGCTCTCCATCACACTGCCGCTTTTGACCCAGATGCCAATACTGATGGTCTCAACTTCTTTCATGCTTTCAACGAGAAGCAACGCACCGTTCGGCAAGTCTTTTTTTACTATCATTTCCGCGCCTTGGATGGATTTACCGGTGTAACACCTGTGGGAATTCACCAGCCGGAAAGCCTATCGGCTGAAAATTACATCCGCCATAGTTTTTCTTTAATAATCCGGTTCAGCATGTGATACTCAGCATCGGCGGCTTCAAGTTCCCCGTTCTGTTCCATCATGCGTGCCAGATAAAAATGAGCGTGATAATGATAAGGATCGAGCTTGACTGTTTTTTCAAAACACATACGGGCTGCGGTTCCCATTCCAGCCTTGATGTATGAAAGCCCAAGGTAATAAAAGCGGGATGGATCGAGTGATCTTTTCGCAGCTGCCGAAAGGTAATGGATTGCCGCCTGTACCCGGCCGGTGTTTAACAGGTGCACCCCGAACTCGAATTGCGAGCGCTCTTCACCGGGGAAAAGTGAAAGCGATCTCTTATAAAATTCATCATTTCCGGTTTGCAGCGCTTTACGCAGGTAAATGTTACCGCTGATGCGCATTACCTGATAGAGGGACAGGAATATGAAAAACAGAGCCAGCGCAAAGGCTGTAAACCTGTGAAATGTTTTTATGCGGATACTGATACGGTCAGTGTTATCTCTCATTCCAATGAAGAGAATGAACAGGAAAAAAATCCCGGTTGAAGGCAGGTGCATAGGAAAAGATATGCAACAGGCTATGGCGAACCCGGCCAAGACCGGTGCCAGATATTGATTGCCGGCCGCAGCTTTCAGGCACAGAAAGAGGACAGCTCCAATAAGGATTATCCCTTGAAAGAGACCCATTTCGCAGATCACTTCGAGAAAATCATTGTGGGCATGCCCGGCATTGCATAAATACTGGGCAAAGCGCTCGTCACTGGCGATCAGTTCTCCCTGAGCGGGAAAATACTGATTGCCGAAATTACCCAGCCCGACACCCAGAGGATTTTTCAAGCACATAAGAATCCCTGAGCGAAAAATCAATTCACGCTGAATCAGGCTGTCTTTGTAACGGCCTTTCTGTTCTGTGTCAGGCAGTTGACGAACATGTCCCCTCATGGAAGCGAGAATCACAGCCCCGGCACAGATCACGATCAGAATTGCGGCTGTCAGTTTCCTGTATTCTTTGTCATTCCTCTTATTCCAGACCAGACACAGTGCCTGCAGCACAATAATCAGAACCGCTCCTCTTGTGAACCAGCGCAGAACCAGCAGTACCGGCAGGGCAGCAGCCATTCTCCACCGTCCGCCAAAATAGTTGTACGAAAGAAGCGTCAGAGCCAGAAAATATGAAACGAAATTCTTGTTGCCCATGGTTGAAAAGTATCTCTTTTCCTGCAGATATTTGGGAAATTCAACAGGGAAAACATCAAATCCCATGGTCTGAATCCAGCCGTACAACGACACAATAAAGCTGACAAAAGCGATAAGCCTCCAGGCATTGGCGATTGAACCTGAATCCGGACGGAGCATTGAAAGCGAGATTGTGAAAAAAATCACAAATGACAGTAGAATCGAAAATGACTGTACACTCTGGTACCCGCCGCAGCCGATCCATAAACTGAAGGCTGAAATCAAGATCACGAGGGCGGAAACCGTCAATGCCGGTCTGATCAGAGTCAGTTCTGCATTGCGGGAAAAAGCCAGACGGATGAAGAATATCGACAGGCTGCAGCTGATCAGCAGCATGCTGACACTGACTTTGGGGAATACAAACATGTCTTCTGTAAACGGCAGCATTAGAAGCGGAATCAGAAGCAAAGCCGCTGCTGCGAATTTCAGCTCAGAACTGCCAGTAATAAAGCTCTCCCACAACATTCAGAAAGCGCTGCCGGTCTGCGTCGGTAATGCCGCCGTCATGGTTTTTATCCAGAAGCGGGAAAAACTCCTGGGCGAAGCACTGCCCTGGTTGTCCGGCAAAGCCGTACAACGCGCATTTTTTTTCGTAAAAAGTCAACCGTCCGCTGTTATCGAAATTTTTAGCATCCAGAGAAGGAAATCTGATGTCATCAACACAGTATCGCGCTGTTAAAAGCAGATCTTCCACTTCAGATGTATACAGGCTTAACGGAACCCAGTAGTTGTTATCTTTATCATCAAGGTCAGTGACATGCGCTTCCCAGTAGATACGCTCAGGCTGGTCATTGGGCTGGCATCCGGGAGCTGTGAAAGGCCAGGGATTAAAGTCCGGATTGAGAAAGCGGCGCTTGATACTGCTGGGAGGGATAGCCGGGTTAAGAGGAAATCCCGGTGGAAGATCGACCTGGTCTAAGGTTTTCCCAGGCCCGACAGGGTCAGTCGTATAGTAATCAAGCACCCTGGGACTGTCCCAGCGCATAGTGCGATAATTTCCGTGCAGATACGGAGGCAACAGGGGCAGGCAGTAAACCTTCAGCCTGCCGTCATCCAGCAGAGCCGGATTGTCATATTCATTGCTGGAAATAATCGAACCGCAGTTCAATGGGTCCAGATAGGTCCAGGCGTTTTTGCTTATCCCATTATTGAAAATCCTCAGCTTGAACTCGTTCAATCCGAGAAGAATGCTGCTGTCCACCCACTGGAAAACTGCGGTATATTCGGGGAAGTTTTCATAGGGTGTGCGGAACTCCACAAAGTAAACAGCCGAAAATTTCTGCTGGACCTCGTGACTGAACTGGATCTCAATCTCAAAGTCACTGATCGGAAAAATCCCTTTTGACACCTCGAAAGCATTTGGCGGTATAGGATAGCTGTAATAACCGGTTCGGAAATCAAAGATTTTTTTTCTGCGGTCAGGATATGCTGCTGTAGGCTTGAGCAGAGCTGATTCCAGAAAATCGGCCAGAGTCTTCACACTGGACGAATTGTCTCCAAAACCAGTTTCCGCGGCTGTTGATGAACTTTCCCTGAAATAATCGTAAGTCGGAAAAATGGGGTTCCCGGAACCTTTGAAATCAAAATGGTCCTGCTGAAAGCTGTAAAGAGCTGACCTGATCGTGGAAAGTGTTGATTTGAGTTGCAATTCCTCATTTTTGCGCGAATGGAAACCTGGAGCGGGCATGGCCAGTAAAGACAGAATGCCTACAATCACGCTGACAACCATAATCTCAACCAGTGTAACGCCGAATCTGAATCTTCGAATTGTCAAAAACATCGGCAGGTTAACCAGTCAGCCTGATTCCGCAGCACTAAAGATCGGACATTAGAATTCGTAGTAATAGACGCCATTGTCTTTCTGCAGTTGGATGTCACGCGGGAAACGAATATCGTAGATGTCGGTCGGGAAAGGGTATTTATCCGGGTTGATAATGGCTGTCGCTACTGGAGTAAACACACCTGTGCCGTCCGGCGTCAGGAATACAGCCCCTGATGGGTTGGGTTTGAACTGTGTCATACGGAACCAGGAATCGCTGACCGAGTCACGCATTTCCCAGTCCCATTGGGAATTAGTGACAGGATTTTTCGGCAGACTTTTGAGAATACCAGTGCCCACCAGACTGCGTTCCAAAGCCTCAATAACAGTCTCGTTTTCCCTGATCTGGGGATAGCGCCCAAGTTCTGCCTTATAGGCCTCCAGTGCTCCGCGCAATTCGCCGAGAGCCAGTTGCACATCATCCACCTTGGCCTGGGTGAACATCATTTCGCCCAAAGGAACACTGATGCTGGCGAGCAACACAATAATTACCGCAGCAACGATGATCTCGATGAGCGTGAAACCACTGTTCTTCATTTGTTCCTCTAATAACAATAATAACACAAATAAGGATGTTTTTCAATCAACTGTGACTTTCGGTTGCTGTCAACTGAATGTAGGTAACCCGTCACTGGAGGATTCTCCTGAATTTCTCCTTCAATTCTGACCGATACATTGCCAGTTCCAGCACCGATCCCTGCGGTGCCTGATACACCTCCTTCACTT
>JAQTRI010000371.1 GCA_028711905.1 Candidatus Wallbacteria bacterium
CATGGCCTTTGACCTGGCTTTTGCTGCGGAAAGGCAGGTTCAGCACTAAGCGCTTTAAATAATTGATGGAAATCGATTCCATATGGTAATGCTCAGGGTATGCGTCTGAAGGAACATTCAGGCAGGAGTTTCCGTCAAGGGAAAGGCCGGTGCCGAAGCGGGACAGCACCTGCTGGAACAATCCATCGAATTTGACAGATCTGACATTCGGCCATGGGGTCAGGTCCGGGTTTCCGGAAAGCACTGCTTCCAGGATAGATGTCGAGTCATTGCAGACTGCGAGCACAGCATAGCCGTTCATGGGGAAATTAGAGTCAAGCTGGATGCAGTTATAGATTTTCATGATGTAACGGGCTGCTTCCACCATTCTTTTAAGGGTTTTATCATTGAGGTAATGGTGGGTGATTTTGAACCCTACCCAGGAGGTGTGGGTATATATGGCCGGTTTCCAGATGGTGCCCTGCAGCAGGGTGTTGTCCATGGGAATGCCCATATACCATTTGACGAGAGCTAAAGGCGTGTCTGATCCCTTCTGATAAACCGCCAGCATATGCTCTGAGTGATTGCCGGGAACAGCCAGGCGCCCATCAAGTTCTGTCAGTGTCAGGGATGGTATCTCTAAGGGAATGTAAGTGCCGGCCTGCTCGATCACCAGTCCGAGGAAGTCCACACCCATCCTGGATTCATAACCCACAAGCTCCAGATCAGGGCAGGACACAAGGGCATCGATCAGATCTGCCGGCTCAGAAAGTTCTGCGCAGATCCCGGCAAAGGAAAAGTTGATTTTCTGGTAGATGCCGTTGGTTCCGGCGTTTGACAGCTGATTAAGGGCATCAGCCAAGCGCATGGAATTGTATGTGGCGTAATCCGGAAGGTCGGCAACACTGGACAATTCGCCGATTTTCCGGCCGCCGTTCTGCATTTTGACCTTGAAGGCAGTGGCCGGGAGATTGCTTTGAGGAATCTGGCTGGTTGTGTAAAGCTTCAATTCTGTCAGCGGCTGAAAACCGGTCCTGAGGAAAGCCGGTGTCTGTTCGACAGTTTCAGCAGAAGCGCTCCTGCCGGAAAGGGCCTTGGCGTGATACAGATGAAACAGCGCAGGATCAATCTTTACCAGTTCGTCTTTGTCCAGAGTATCAAGCATGGATACGAGTTGCGAATTATCTGCGCTTGTGAGAAAGGCCTCAGCCTGCTTCAGGTATTTACCATATGGGGAATTCCCGGCCTGGCTCAGGTACTGGTTGACAGAAGACAGAAAATCCGGAGGCAGTTGCTTGGAGAGCATGGCTTTGATCTGGCCGACTAAAAAGGACTTTTCTTCCGGGGTCAGGGAGGAGTAAAACTCGTTAAGGGAAACAGACTGATATGTGCTGGTGGACATCTTTTCCAGGTAACGGATGCGGCTGTCGGCACCGGCGTTAGCAATGGCTATTGACAGCATCAGGATCAGCAGGGAAATAAGTTTGTGCATCAGAACACCTCTAATAGTTCTTTTAATTAATTGTATTCGGGAAGTTTGATTTGGCAAGAAGAATTCATGGCGGTATTTTCCTGTTGTTTGCCGCAGGCTTCCGGTTGGGATATTATTGGGAGTGATTGCTTTTTGGGAGGAGGGAAAAATTGAGCAGTGTATCGGTCGGCATTACCCCAATGCTGGTTTCTTCCCAGATTCTGTGTGCGGCCTTTGGTGTTCTGACAGGGGCCGGGATTGTAGCGACCGGAGCATACTCTCTTGCCCGGTACTGCCAGAAGGAAAGCCTGAAAAAGGACCTGGATGCTCTGATACTTAAAATGGAGAAAGACGCTGATTTTTCAGGAAAATCGGGAAAAGAAAATAAAAAACGGGTCGAAGAGATCAAAAAAAAATTCCGGGCTATAGACAAACATGAGGGTTTCAGCCCATGCAAAATCGGCTCCTCGTTCAGAGAAGTCAGGCAGCTGATTGAAGACTGTCGCTTTCTTTATGAAGAAATAGAGTGTGATGCCACGGATACCAGAAACACTGAAACTGAAATCCTTGAACTTGAGCGATACATAATCTCACGGGAAGCCACTCTGGAGAAGTTTCTGGAGCAGAAAGCACTTTCAGCGCAGGCCTCAGAACTTATGCAGAAAATCCGCTCCGGCAGGACCCTTGATGATCTTCCCGGAAAACTGAAAGACCTGCGCGTAACGAAAGAATTCATCGATCGGCTGCTGACATTGGAATCAGATATTGCTGCAGCCTCGATCCTTGGTTTTATCGAAGAGAAATCCCGCTCCGTCTTTGTGGGTGAAAAAGAACGGCTGGAAAAATGCCGCGATGAGATCCGCGATTTTCATCGTAAAATCATTGTTCTGGACCGGGAAGCGGCGACCGGCCTGGATGAAATTGTCACCGGAGCTTTTTCAGAAAAATTCGAGCCCAGGCTCGATGCGGTCAGACTTCAGGTGCAGGCTGTGTATCAGTCTCTGAAAAAACGGGCATTTCTTACTAAAATGCGGCGGGATGAGCTTGAAAACATGACAAAAGCGCTTGTTCTCTATGGAGACCCTGGAAGTCTCGGGGACAAACTCTCGCAGCTTCGGGAGAGCGAGCTGATCACTGATGCGGCTTTTGATGGAGCAAGGGCCGAGTTCCAAGCCACTTTATCCGGGTTGATGGAAGAAAAGATGAAGGCAGAAGTCGCCGCCAAACTGGCCCGGGGAGTTTCCGAATCCCTCTGTGAGCTCGGTTACAATGTGGATGACGGATCTGAAAGCGACCTGGTGCAGAAACTCGGAAGCGGCGAGGTGGTATATCTGGACTCGGCCTGGGATGGTTACAGGGTCATGCTCAGGTATCAAGGAGATGAACTGGTGGTCAGGCTGGTCCGGGTGGTGGCCACTGAGGCCGAGCGCCAGAGTACTGAATATCAGCTCCAGAAAGACTATGAGATAGCTGAAAAATGGTGTGCGGATTATGATCGATTCCTGCAGAAGCTGCACAGTATCGGACTGCCGCTCGATGTTAAGCTGCGTAAGGAACCGGGCGAAGAGCACCTGACAGTGATTGTGGATCAACAGGCTGCGCTGAAATCCGCGACCGGGTTCAGCCGTGAACACAAGGAACGAAAAATCGCAAGAACGCAAAAGCGGTCAGACGGATAAGCGCATATCCCGTTACGACCTGAGCTGGAGCTGCCCTGATGGCGCATCTTGAAAAAACCATTTCTGAAGAACGAACCATTCAGGAACAGAGAACGGCAGGCGGACTGAAACCGTCTTCCGCGCCTGTGATCAAGGCATTCAGGGACTTTTCCATAATTCGCCAGATGCCGACCTTTGGATCTGAGGCTGACATTTATCTGGTGGAAAAGGAAGAAAAAAAGAACATTCTCAAATTGTATCGCTTTGGCAGTGATCCTGTCCTTGAAGTAATGGAAAAGGTCAGAGAGGTTTCATTCAGCCATCCCGGCAGTGTTGTTCGGATAGACGAATCCGGTTTTGACGATGAAACAGGCCGTTATTTCGAGATCATGGAATACGCAGAAGATGGATCTCTTCGTGACTTGTGGCCTTCCGGCGAGACTCCGCCTCTCGAAAATATCCGGGAAGTGGTGGCCGAAATGATTAAGGGACTTTCGGCTTTGCACGCAAATCATTTGCTGCACATGGACTTGAAACCATCGAATATTCTGGTCAGGCGCAGAAAACCGTTGAACCTGATTTTTACTGATTTCGGTATTTCCTCAATCATTGACGAAGAAATATCCCGCAAGATGACAATCAAGCTCAAAGGCACCCCGTCTTACTGGTCGCCGGAGGCCTTTACCCAGGTGGTGGGATTCGAGTCCGATTTCTGGTCCATGGGAATGATCATCCTGGAATTGCTGTGCGGAAGGCATCCCCTCCAGGGTTTAGACATGCGGGTGATCATGTATACCCTGTCCACTAAAGGCATGAAAATCCCGGACAATCTTCCTGACGAATGGGCGCTGCTTCTCAAGGGACTGCTGACACGCGACCCGCGAAAGCGCTGGGGTGAGGAGCAGCTCAAGCTCTGGATCGCCGGAAAGCGCGATATCCCCGTGGCTTATGACTATCGTGACGAACCGGGACG
>JAQTRI010000372.1 GCA_028711905.1 Candidatus Wallbacteria bacterium
CCTTTCTCGATTGATATGCAAATATCGGTCAGAAAGGAGATTTTCTTTTACTGAACATTCAGTTTTGTTTAGGGTAGCCCGGCCCTTTTTTAGGGGGCCTGGCTACCTACGGAGATTTTACAGTAACGTTGAGTTTGGCAAATTTTCAAAGTGTGCCTTGAAACCTTTGTGGGGTGGCCGGGTGCAACTTTTTATTGCACTGAGCTTGCCGAAGGAGAGAAAAAGTTGTACCAAGCCAGGACCCGCCACAAATCAAGGTTTTTGCAGAACATCTGGCTGGACACCACAAAAATTTGCCAAACTCAATGTTCTTCCTGGTCAAACCCTTTTAGCTGAGAGGCCGGACAATAGTAACCGGTCCGAAATTTCAGAGTATAACTTGAATTTTCACGCTTCAGGAGTATCATACTTTACGAAATCTACGGATTACCTGCACGATTTTCAGGGTTCCGAGAACGGACTACAGGATCAACTTGGAGGTTTCGATGACTAAGTCTGTTTTCGCAATTCTTTCTATTTTTATCTTCTGCATTTCCTGTTACGCTCTCCCGGATGATCTTCTGCATCAGTCTTTCCAGGAGACAGGTCCCTATCTTCTGGATGCCACTGACGCGTTTTTGCCGGAAGCCACAGCTTTCTTCGAGCTGCACGGCAAAGACCAGCCGGTTTCAACAGGTCCGGTAAAAACACCGATCGGAGGATCGGAGGAATTCTGGGCCATGAATGTGGCTACCAAGCAGTTTGAAAGAGTAACAGCAGTCTTAGCCGCAATAACCAAACATGCGTATGTGTATGTCGAATCCGGCAAAAGCGTATCAGACAATACTATTCAGAGTTTCGTCACAGAATTCGATGGTAATATTTACCCGACCACTCGCCGCTATTTCGGCAGCGAATGGATGCCGGGAATCGACAGCGACCCGCGCATCACGCTTCTATTCTTAGACATTAAAGACGGGTATGATCCGGCAACATCACCCGGGTTTGTCGCCGGCTATTTCTTTCCCTTGAACGAATATTCCACACGAATATTCGAGTATTCCAATGAGCGAGAGATGCTGTATATCGACATCAACCCCTCAGACCCGAACAGCCCGATGACTCTCTCTGTGGTAGCCCATGAATTTCAGCACATGATCCACTGGAACGAAGACCCGAAAGAGGATGTCTGGCTGAACGAAGCCTGTTCCCAGCTGGCCATGCGCCTCTGCGGGTATGACCATCCCAACCAGGTTTTCGCCTATATCCTTAATCCCAAAGTCTCGCTGACTGCCTGGAGCAGTGATGTGATGCTGGAAAACTATGGAGCAGTGTACCTGTTTAATTATTACATGGCTACCAGATTTGCCGGTCAGGACCTCGAAAAGTACACGCTTTCACTTTCCAGGGATCAGTCCCATGGTATGGAAAGCATGAGCAACCAGCTGAAAAAACTGGGCTCATCCAAAGACCTGGCAGGTGTATTCGCAGACTGGTCTCTTACCAACATTCTGAATGAGAAGCTCTCCCAGTACAGCTATGATAAAACACTCGGCATGCGCCTGCATCCGACAAAAACCTATGTTGCAGACACCGGAGACTGGATTTCGGACAAAGTCCTGCGCTATTCAGCCGATTACATTCAATTTTCCTACCAGGTTCCTTTTCTGCCCCTGTTCCCGACTTTTATCGATAAAATCAGCCTCCGCTCCGGACTGAAGGGTGAGGCGATCTGGGGCGTCAATGGCTGGCAGACCCCTGTCCCGGCCTATATTCCGGCAGGATCAAAGGTGGAGAATGGAAGAATCGTCACAGATCTTTCCCGCAAGGGAACAATGTTTGAAACTGAAATCGGTCCCTTCCGCAAGTCCGGCGAGCAGAATGTGCGCGAGGTAAACCTTGTATTCCGTTACGAAGATGGCACTCTCAGCCAGGAGTACGCCATCCCGGTCACTGATTACACCCTTTCCGGTCCACAGCGCAATGACTGCCTGAAAGTGGAATTCGACGGCACCAACGATTCCTGGTGGAATTCGATCATCGGCGGAGCCAACCGCTTTCAGCTCTTCTTAGTCAAGTTCGATTCCCTGGACCCCGGAAATTCCATGGTTGTCAAACAGGTTGAACTCGGATCGGACAATGAGGCCGAGTTCCGCGTCGATGGTTATGGAACGCTTTACGACACAGCCCTCCTGATCCCTGTCAACACCACCAATAATTCGAGTCTTTCCTATCGCTATCGCGCAAGTCTCGTCACCGGCAGAATCAACACAGATTCTGATGTGGAAAAAATCGCTGTTTTAAAGGATAAAGCCCTTTCCTTTTTCCATCAGGGAAAAACAGACTCCTATCTGGCAGTGGTCGATCGAATCGCCACTATCGTAGAGCGCAGTCCGGAATGCGCATCCGCGATCATGCTGCCTGATATGCGGTGTAAAGCCGATGATTCGGACACTGCGCATGAAAATCCGGGCTATCTGATCGGTAAGAAAAAAGAAATCATCGATGGCCTGACCCATCTGAAAATCGATCCTGTCTGGCTGGAAGGCCAGATCAAGCAGATCCTGACATTGCTGGAAATCAACCTGCACTTTCCGCACATCCCTTTCCCCAACGGACTGGCTCTGCGCGACTACAACGAAGACCAGGCCCTGGCATACTTATCTCATCTGGCTCAGAATGAGTTCACTGATCAAGACCGCGAACTTCTGAAAAGACTGACCTTAGCTGAAGAATTCATTGAAAAAAGCTATGACAGCAGCCTGCTCTTAGCAGAGGAGACCTCGGTCTCCCTGTTCAAGCTGATTCTTGTCTTCGCTCACAGCACAGATCTGGTCAGCCAGGCCCTTGATCAGGCATCTGAACTGCCGCTGATCGGATATTATGCCGATGCCCTGAAAGCCCGTCTGATTGAAAAAATCACCGTCCTGTTCCAGAAGGTGGTAGCCTGTGCCTCGGCTTACATGCCCTCCCCGTATAACAGCATCACTCCCATTGCCACTGACCTGATGGTCAGGGTGTTTTTCAAGATCATGAACATCACTCCGGGGGAACAACCTTATGAGCCTGGTTTCATGAAAGAACTGGCAGTCAAGACTATCGGCAAATATGTTTTTTCATCTCTCCCGGCTGTTGGTTTCGTGCCCTTGACCCAGAAGCACATCGACATGGCCATGGCAAAGGTCGAAGCTGGAGCCTTTTCACAGCCGGTGACTCAGGCTCAGGCAGCAGTCATGGGCAGTTCCCAGTCAGTGTTCTCTTCACTGAACGGCAGGGTCGCGTCCATACAGGAAACCTGTGCCAGAGACCGTCAGCTTTCAGGTATTGCAGCGGCAATTTCAGATGTAACAGCCCTGACCAGCCTCATTGACCCGACCATGATCTCCAATGTCATCACTATTGCCGGCAAGATCGCCACAGGCGGTTTTCTTGTGCATTCAGTCGGCATATCAGGTTACGGATACTATGCAGAACTCCCGGCTTTAAACGAAACAGCCGTTAATAAGAGCTTTAACCCGTCATGGAACGGAAAGCCTTCTGCACCTGACTTCTACCAGATGGCAGTCAATGATACAGCTCCACGCCTGTGCCGGGCCTTGCAAACCTTTGCGGACGATTACCTGATCCGGCTATCCGCTCTGACCAAAGCCGTGAACAGCCAGGATTCAGACGCAGTACAGAAAACCCTTCCAGGCTTTCTGGAATCCGAGAGAGAGTTTTCTCAGTCCCTTTCATATGCCGGAGATCTGCTGATCAGCAGCGGGATCAGAAGCGTGAGGGCAGACGAAGCTCTCGCAGATACTCGCAAACTTGAACTGAACCAGGCGCTTTACATGGCCGGTCTGATCCACCAGGATCACCTGAATGCAAAAAAAGCCGACAACCGCGAAATTCTCTCCGGACTTTCACGCATAGCAGAACTGATCAGGAACACTACAGGAAAACTGAAACAGGACTTCAACGAACTTCTTGGCCAGTCTATCTCCACTCCGCCCTTAGCCGGCGTCACAGTCTCCTGTGACAGGCGAACCCTGAAACAGGGCGAGGAATTCGTCCTCAAAATCACAGTTGCAAACCTGGGAACCACGACCTTGAGAAACGCTG
>JAQTRI010000373.1 GCA_028711905.1 Candidatus Wallbacteria bacterium
AGCGGAGTATGCTTCATGCAGTTTTCTGAAGCGCTCGCTGAACTGCTCAATGAACACTTCCGGAACACCCCGCGCTCTGGCTGCGTCAGGGTGATATTCCTTGGCAAGATTCCGGTAGTTCTTTTTGATTTCACCAGGAGCATCGCCGCTCTGGCAGCCCAGCATTGCAAAATTGTCGCCTTTCTGTTGAAAGTACACAATGCCGATCCGTTTGATTTCAGCGGGGCTGATGCGGAGAATCCTGGCGATGCTCTGCAGATGTTCGAATTTTCTGCCGCTTTCGCCGGATGTGAAGGTCATCATCCGGGCCAGCAGTTCGAACAGGTCGTTGCAGAGAGCGGTGTTTTCGTCAGGTGTGAAATGTGACACGAATTCTTCAGCATAGCTTTCGGCGGTTCTGTCGGAATGCGTGGCATCCAGGATCAAGTTCCAGGCCTTGTCCCTTTTTTCTCTGTCTTTGTGCACAAGCTCGGTAAGAACCTTGCGCATGCCGTTGCCGTCATCAACTTTGAAGCTGTCCGTGGCTCTCCAGATACCGAATGAAATGGAAAACACGGCTTTGAAGAACTGGCGTTCAGTGAATTCCGGATCAGGGGAGGGGGAATACATACCTGTGTTACTTTCCAACGGATTGTTCAACGAGCTTTAGTCTCTCGGCTAAGGCTTTATTTTCCATTTGCTGAGCAATGAAACCAATGGAATTTCCACTGCCGGCATTACCGCGATCATTGTTCAGCCCTGAAAATAATTCCATCTAGATATGTGTAATCGGTGCTGCAAGTCACATCCATGTAAATGTCTCCTGCAGGAGTGACATTTACTTTTCCGGTACCACCGCTTTTAAATGCACAAAAACCTAATGTTTCCATTGGTCTGCAACCCGGGGGAAGATTGAAGGCTGCCGCGGAAAGTGCTCCGCTTTTAATGACACCCTTAAGGTGGACTAAGCCTAAACTGTCTTTGAAATAAGCCGCTGTTGAATATCCGCCTTCATAGTTGATCCAGCCATTCAGCAAAACGGGAACTTGCCACGGTTGTTGCTCTATTCGACTTTCACCCCCTACAACTTCAAGACGCAGAACGGGATTGTTGGTTCCGATCCCCACTTTCCCATCAATAATCAGCAGCTCCGCAGTAGTGCATTTTACTCCAGCCGCGTCCAGCCTCATTCCACCTCTGATCACCAGGTTGCCGTCAGAATCTATCCTTCCAACCTCTGTCGCTGACGAATCTTTCCAGCAGTAACCTGATGTGCCGTTAGAGCTGTCCATGATAGCTTCAAAATCTGCAGCCGATAAAATGCTGGATAGCCCAAAGAAAAACAGAAGGCCAAGCACAAAAAGTTTTTTCATTTTTCCTCCTGGTAGTTCAGACTACCGGCTGCACAGCGGGTGCCATTAGTCAGACAGTAGAAATGGTCGCTCAGTCAGCAGATTTCCGCAGTGTTAACCCTCCTGATCAGATGCAGTGCATTCAGACCGGGTATCGAAGTAAGTACTGTTAGAATTACCGGCATGAATCTCTTTCAGCATCATTTCTGTAGCGGCTTCCATGACCTTGCCGGACTTTTTCAAAGAGGCAATTCTTTTTTCCTTGTCCGCAACAATCACTTTGATCTCTGCCTCAGAAGAAGCTTGCATAGCCTTGATTTCCTCATTAAGTATGTCTTTAAGTCCCATTTCCTTCAGGATCTGGGTGATTATCTGCCATTTGACTGGCAGAAAGTCATCAAATTTATCGATGTTTTCCACCAGATTTTTTGCAGCCTTTAAGGCTTTTCCGAATAATCCACCAGACCCTACCTCTTTTACCTTGTTTGCAACGCGCTGTTCGATTTCATTCTGATGTTTTCTCGATGATTCAATCAGATGCTCTATTGTCGAACGCACTGCAATCGGGGCGATCAGTTCCAGACCGATTGTTTTATTGATATCTGTGACCTGATCGCCTGTACCTTCTGCGGCAGAAAGAATCAGGAACTTTTTACCTAAAGTAGCACCATCGCCAATTTCATCCGCCAGTTCTTCCAGTTGAGAACCCGCAGCCTTTATCATTTCGTGGGCGAACTTCTTGGCATCCAAACTTCTGTAAGCGTCAGCTTTGGTCATGGCTATGGCCCACTCTTTCGGGTATTTTTTCAGCTCTTCTTCTCCATAGTTGTCGTGTATGAGTTTCCTCTGTTTCTTGATCACATTCCTGAACTGCGAAAGCAGACTGCGCAGGTAGGGGGCTTTTTCTTTTCCCAGTCTGATTCCATCAATAACCAGGAAAGCCACATGGCAGGAAAGGAGATTGACAAAGGCTTTTTTTCTGATGTTCAAGTCCAATGCGTCCGTCGGGTCGGTCCCCCACCATCCCCCCGGGTAGTCATACCAAGAAATCTGAATGGGGTCTTCTTCGATACCCGTAAGGTGGAAGTTAAAAAAATATTCTTCGAACATACTGGTAGAATCAGGGAATTTACCATCCCTCATCCCAAAATATCTTTGAAGCAGTTTTTCCCCTTGCTGATTTGAAGAAGCAAGTAAATGAAAACCTTTTTCTTTTTCGCATTTCCGTGTCTGTTGTGTACCATAGTAACTAGCGAGAAGTGAGGTTTTGCCAGAACCTGAAGCTCCGAAAAATCCAAGTCTCAGTTGCATTTTTTTTGATTCCATACTTTCCCCCTATTTTTTGAAAAACCAAAGGAAGGTCAAAACGACTTGCTTCAAAACCCACAGAGCGGCAAGCACAACAACAACCCCGAGGACTATCAACTTGGTCATTTTCTGATCAAAATCAGTCTTGTTTGCTGATGTGCCTTGATGCGTGTACCGGTCCACTTTCTGTTCGGCAAACTCTAAGGTACCTTTATCTGTCCAGATAATCTTGTTAGTCCCTGTATTTATCGAAATCTCATGATCTTGGCTGAACTTCCGGAATGTGTCAGACAAGAATTCTTTGATCAACGGTTTTTTTTCAGCTTCCTGATCATCGGGATCATCCCAGGGTCCTCTGAATCTCATCTCAAGTTCTTTGATATCGAAGATCTCTTTGTAGACCGAGGCCAGTTGGTTCATAAGGTGATGTTGCCAGTCATTTGGAAGCGAATACTTCAGTTCGTTGAAGTTATACTCACTTGGAGGAAACCAGATGACAGTGTGTGGGATTTTACGGTCAAGTGAATCTTTCCAGCCCGGATACTTCCACTTGAATCCGATGAACTGTTTTTTTGATATCCCTAGATTCAATGTCCCGCAAAAAAATGATGGGACCTCTGGGTTTTCAATCGTTTCGGTGACAGTATGGATCACTGTTGTCCAGTCAATGCTGATTTTAGGTTTTGTAACAACTTGGTAGTCCCAATTCAGCCCTCGAGTTTCCCAGAACAGGTCAGCAAGTGAGATCCGGATCTTTTCCATCTATCCTCCAATCATAAAAAGCTGGTTTAAAAGTTATTCCATCCACTCATGTGTACCATGCTGACTTTTAGGGCATCGTTGTGATGCAACCGGAGAGTTTTTCGAGTTCAAACCGCAATGTTTGCAGATGTAAACAGTCTTGGCAGGCATGATGACATGAGATTTGGTAGGACTTCTTGAACATGAATTCTTGGCAAAACCAGCATTCTCGCTCCATTGGCCGCAGAACTTGCAGACATACTTCGTTCCCATAGTTTCCTCCCTTTTTTCAGCATGAACTATAGTTCATGGTCATTACTCCTGATTTTAATCAAAATCATCAATAAACACCAATAAAAAAAATTATGACCAATAAACATAAGAATGAAATCAGGATGAAAATCGCGCAGAGGCTCAGAGAGGCCAGAATCCGGAAAGGGCTGACTCAGGAACAGCTTGCGGAAATGGCTGGGATCACTCCCGAGTATGTCAGCATGCTCGAACGCGGGAAGAGAAACATGACCGTGGTAGTCCTGTTTTCGCTGGCTGAAGCCCTGGAAGTTTCCACTGTCAAGCTTGTACGGGGCCTGTGATCGAAATTCCGATACTCTATTCGATGAAATCATGCCCGTCCCCGACCTCCCTTTCCCGCAACAATTCGTTGTACTGCCGGGATTCAAACAGTAATGACGCAAAG
>JAQTRI010000374.1 GCA_028711905.1 Candidatus Wallbacteria bacterium
CTCAGGAAAATATGTGCAACGCGTATTCTTCCCGGCTCGCGGAACATTTCCCTGTGTTCCTCGTAAAAATTATAGGCCGCCTGTTCGCTCCGGTTCTGAATAAGAATACCGCGAATCCTGTCTTCCACCTCACCAAGACCCTGCCGAACCGTTTCTTCGCGGCCATCACGCATGATCTTGACCGTGAATTCTTTACTGTGCTCCTCATAGTAACTCTCGATTTCGGCCTGGGAAACGGTTACACCCTTGATAACTTCGTCCTGCACACGCTCGACAATCAGGGGAATCTTCTGCTCTTCAAACCAGCGCATGAGTTCCTGGTCGCCCTTTTTAAGGCTTTCCTGCAATTTTCCTTTATCAATAGCCTGGCCGGCCTTTTGATAATTCTCAATTATGGCGTTTACAGTCTGCTCATCTGTGATCTCCAGCTTCATTTCTTTAGCTTTCTGAAGAATGACCAGCCGGTCTCCCATATTTTTCAGATACTCGATCTTTCCGCCCAGGGTATCGAGTCTCATGTATCCGCGATATTCAGGATTGATGTTCTCGTATTCCAGATAAAAATCCCTCAGCCTGATCGATTCCCCGCCAACTTCCAGTAGCTTTTCATCGAGTTCGCCGGCAGGAAACACCCCGTCCCCGGGTTCCCTCTGTCCTTTGTCATTGTCGGAAACCGCTCCCTGATCCCGCTCTCTGGTCCTCTGCGCACTGCAAGACGCTCCAAAAACAAAGATCGACCCGACAAAACAGGCGATAATGGTCCATATGATAAAAGAAATCCATCTTTTCTGTGTCCCTTTGCCGAATAGCATGTTCTTCCTCCTGAATATAACTGTCTCGTTTTTCGAGAATTATAACACATCAGCGGCACTTGCAAAACCAGGACGAAAAAAAAGCTTTAAACTCTCAACTTTTTCTGCAGTCAACCGATAAAACAGAAAAAGATGAGGCTCACGCCATGCGACTTAATCTTGACCTGCAGCCTTTTGAAAGAAAAACGGTAGCCTACTATTGCCCGTCCCCGTTACTGGTAATAGCCATGGCTCTGCTTTCGATCAGTCTGTATTTTTTCCTGTCCTACACACAAAAAACTACTGTTGAAAAAGATGTGCTGGTTGCAGAAGCCTCCTTAGCCGAAGCCACAGAGAGTTACACCAGACTGCTCGCCGGCAAGCAGAAACTGCTCCAGGAAAGGAGTCGTTACGACACAACTCTTGCCGAATATCAGGATCTAAGCGCCAAACTGTCACAGCAGAGACTTTCCTGGTATACGCTTTTCGTGCAACTGGAAAACTGCCTGCCCGGTGAACTCTACTTTACAGGAGTAACATGCGATGAAACAAGCAACCGTCTTTTCATGATCCGGGGCGAAGCGGCAGACATGGACCGGGTGATCTCGCTTACCAACGGACTGCTTCAAACCAGTTATTTTTCTGATGTCCAAATTATAAAGAGCGAAAAAAAACATCTTGATGCTTTTCAAATCGATGTTTACGAGTTTGAAATCAACTGTATTTTTCTGGGGTGAAAATTGAGTATCAGAATGAAATCTCTTTTGCATGTCGCCACGGTGTATTCAATCATCGCATTTCTCCTTTTTCTGAATCTCTTTTTTTACCGCCAGTTTGAAAACAGAAAGAGTTCCTTTACAGACAAGGTCGAGTCCATCAAGGCCCAGACAGTTGGCATCAGAACTAAAATTGACAATGAATCGAAAATCATCGCTGAAATGGATCGCGAAAATATCCGCATCCAGGATGAAAACAAGGAATTGTCGGGAAAACTGGAGGAATTGCAGGACAGTCTGCTTACAGAGGACCGTTTTCCGGTTCTTTTAAACAGCCTGCAGAAAATGTGCAATTCATCAAGCATTGAGGTCCTCTCACTCGAGCAGACTGCCGTCAATGAAGCCGGTGACGGAAAATTTTCCCGCAGTCACTTCAAACTCAGTGTAAAAAGCGAGTATCGCAACCTGATCTCTTTGCTCGGTTACACGGAATCTCTTCCGTATCTCTTGGTGATCAGGGGTTTTTCTATTACCGGGATCGACCCGGAGGATGGTCGCTTGAATGTATTGATCACCCTGATGGTTTTTCTCAAGGAAGTGCCGGCATGAAAATACTCAACCGGTTGAAAAATCATCGTGTTTTTTTTGCTGCGCTCGTTGTATCAATAGCGCTTATCGCAATGAGCCTTCCCTATCAGTCCTATCTTGATCGTTTTAATCAAGACCGGACAGAGCTTGTGCAGAAGCTGTATTCTTCCGTTGCCAAGGACACTCTCGAAGTTTCGGGCGGAAACATTGCTTTTCTGACGGAAGCTGAATTAAAAAAACGCCGGAAAGCCTTGGAAAACGAGGCCATGTTCACCCCTGCTCCTCCCGAAACCAGCGCTAAAATCGTTCAGCCCAAACCCAGCCCCGGTCAGACCGAGCGATACCAATCTGTCTCTCCGGCATTGCGCCGGCCTGTAGTCTTCCAGGCGGAAAGACAGCATAAAAATCTTTTTCTTCCTTATTACCTTTCAAACAGGGAGACAAAAAAGACTGTTTCAGCATCCTCGTCTCAGATTCCGGTTTTTTACAAAGGTTATTACAACGCAGGCAGCGACCGTGTAGCTATTTTCAAAAAAGAGCAAGTCCTTGTCTACGCGAAAAAAGGACAATTGCTAGGCGACTCTGATTACAAAGTCTCAGAGATAGAATTCAAATGGGTTAGACTCGTAAACATTTACAACAACGAACAGACCGTTCTTACTTTAGGGGGGGAAACAAGATGAATTTCAAATCCTGTATCGAACTGCTCGGGGAAAAAGACGACCAGATCAGGCTTTTTTCCGCTAAAAAGCTGCTTTCGCTTGGGAAAGTCACAAAAGAAGAAATCATCGAAACCACTCATTTTCTTTCTGACGCTTCGCCTGATGTAAGGTTGAATCTGATCATGTTCCTGAAAAAGCACCCGCTGCCCGAAATATGCCACACTCTTCTTTCAAGACTGGAGTCAGAGGAAAACAGCCGGGTACTTTCCGCTTTGTACAAGCTCCTCCCTCTCTGCTGTGGCAGCAGCGCTTTCCCCTCCCTGCAAAATGGGTTAAGAGAAAGCGACCCCCGTGTACGAGCCAATGTCATAGAAGCGCTTGAATATTATCCGCTGGAAAAAACCCGGCTGCTTTTCGCCCCGCTCAGTACTGACCCGGACAATAGAATCAGCTCGGCTGCTCTGGGAGCTCTGGTTCGCAGCGGAGATGCACTGGCAGTTACCCGAATCACTGAACGCTTCGCGGATTCAACCGCTGCCAGTGAAAAAGCCGCTTTGCTTTTCCAGATGGGTCTTTCCAGAAACCAGTTTTTTGAACCCCTGATCCGAGACGCTCTTTCGCATCAGGATCCAGGAGTACGAAAAATTGCCGTCAAAGCCCTGACCGGATACCCTGGGGCCGCAACCACAAAAGCAATTATGACCCATTTCAATACTGAAAAATGCTGTCCTGTTCTTTACGCAGCGATTGAGGCTCTGTCTGTTGAACCTGATCAAGTTGTTGATCTCTGGACGCGCGAAATTTCTACAACCGGCGACCCTGTCACTCGCGCTAACATAGGCAGAGCTTTGGCCACCATCAAATCAAAACATTCCCTGAATCTGCTGCTGGGGCTTCTCAACGACCGTGACCCGCGGGTGCGCGCCAACGCACTTGAATCCCTTGAAAAGTATCGTGGCACCAATTATCTTGTCAATATCGTCCTGCCCTTTCTCAAAGACGATCACCCCAGGGTTAAAGCTGCCGCTGCTTCGGTTCTCTGGAAAATGGGGATCATTAATGCCCTGCAGACCCTTAAGAATATGCTTAAGGAGACAAGCGTTGCTGTCCAGAAAAGCGCGGCTTTCGCTCTTTCCAGCCTGAGTATTTTTTGAAGAAATTTCGGACCGGTTGCCGGAGTGAAAACTGGTCGGAGTGATAGGATTTGAACCTACGGCCTCTTGGTCCCGAACCAAGCGCTCTAGCCAGGCTGCGCTACACTCCGCCTGAAACGCACCAATAATATCAATGCCGCCTGCCCATGTC
>JAQTRI010000375.1 GCA_028711905.1 Candidatus Wallbacteria bacterium
AACCACGAAAGGTGAAAAATGAATAAAATACACGATTTCCAGGCTTTTTATTGCGGCAGTAATGTTGAAACAGTCAAACAGTCGATAATGCATGCCCTGAAATACTGGCTGGGCAAGGATAAATACAGTGCCACTGATTATGACTGGTTCATGGCCTGCGCTTTTTCGATCCGCAACCGGGTGATTGAGCGCTGGAGCGAAACCCAGAGCCATTACTATGAAGTCGATGCCAAAAGAGTGTACTACATGTCTCTGGAATTTCTCATCGGCAGGCTGATGGGAAACAACCTGTACAACCTTGGGATCTACGACCTGTACTCCAAAGCCCTGACCGGCCTGGGTTATGATATTCTCAAGATCAGGGACCTGGAAAAAGACGCTGGTCTGGGTAACGGGGGTTTAGGCAGGCTGGCCGCCTGTTTTCTGGATTCCATGACTACAATGAGTCTTCCGGCATACGGATATGGCATTCGTTATGAATTCGGAATTTTCCGCCAGACTGTGGAGAACGGATGGCAGGTGGAAGAGCCTGATGAATGGCTGGCCCAGGGCAATCCGTGGGAGATTGTGCGTCCGGAATTTGCCCAGACTGTGGAATTCGGCGGCCGCGTTGAGGAGTTCACCGATGAAACCGGAAGCAGGCGTTACCGCTGGGTCGGTACCCAGAAGGTCAAGGGCATGGCTTATGACACACCTGTCGTGGGATACGGGACCGACAATGTCAATACGCTGCGTCTGTGGGCTGCTAAGGCGCATGAGCAGTTCGACTTCCAGTTGTTCAGCCACGGAGATTATGTCAAGGCAGTGGAAGAGAAGAATATTTCAGAAAATATCAGCAAAGTGCTTTATCCCAATGATGATGTGATCCAGGGTAAGACTCTGCGGTTGAAACAGGAGTTTTTCTTCGTCAGCTGTACGATCAAGGACATTATCCGGCGCTTTCGCAAGATGCACAAAGACTTTACCCGGTTCAAGGAAAAAGTTGCGATTCAGCTCAATGATACGCACCCGGCTCTCGCCATTCCGGAGATGATGCGCATCCTGCTTGATGAAGAACGCCTCGGCTGGGACCATGCATGGGACCTGACTAAGGGAGTGTTCGGATACACCAATCATACGCTGCTGCCTGAAGCACTTGAAAAATGGAACCTTGAGCTGATGAAGGAATGGCTGCCGCGGCATGTGATGATCATTTTCGAGATTAACCACCGCTTCATGAAACAGGTTTCCATCAAGTTTCCGACAGACAGCGAACGCATGGCCCGCATGTCGATTATCGAAGAGGGCCCGGACAAGAAACTGCGTATGGCGCACCTGGCCATGGCAGGCTCGCACTCGGTCAACGGTGTGTCGGCGCTACACACTGAACTGATCAAAACCAGGCTGGCACGAGATTTTTACGAGATGTGGCCCGAACGGTTCAACAACAAAACCAATGGTATTACTCCTCGCCGCTGGCTTCTAAAGGCCAACCGAGGTCTGGCTGATTTGATTTCAGGCCGTATCGGTGACAACTGGATCACAGACCTGGGTCAGCTGAAAAAACTGGTTAATCTGGCCGAAAAGAAGGATTTTGCAGGCGCATTTACCGCAGTCAAGCGCAGCAACAAGGAGAGGCTCGCGGGATACATTGCGGATAACAACGGAATAAATGTTAATCCTGATTCGATCTTTGATGTGCAGGCCAAAAGGCTTCATGAATACAAGCGGCAACTGCTCAATGCGCTGCATGTGATCGAAATGTATCTCAGGGTCAAGGACAACCCGGGACTGGACATTGTGCCACGCACCTTTATCTTTTCTGCCAAAGCTGCTCCAGGGTATGCCATGGCCAAACTGATCATCAAGTTTATCAATTCGATTGCTGAAGTTGTGAACAATGACCCGGATATCAGGGAAAAACTGAAAGTGGTTTTTCTGGCTGACTACCGGGTGACTCTGGCAGAGATTCTCATACCAGCCGCTGATGTCAGCGAGCAGATATCAACAGCCGGGCTGGAAGCTTCAGGAACAGGCAACATGAAATTCATGCTCAACGGCGCTCTGACTCTTGGAACGCTCGATGGCGCAAATGTGGAGATCAGGGAAGAAGTTGGCGATGAAAACATCTATATTTTCGGCAAAACCGCTTCTGAGATCGAGGGCCTGCGCGGCAGGTACAATCCTCACAAAGTGCTGGAATCCGATCCGTCTCTGAAGCGTATCTTCGGACTGATCGAAAGCGGTTTCTTTTCGCTGGACAACAAGGAACTGTTCCGTCCCATACTGAGTTCCCTGACTGAAGGAGGGGACCGGTTTTTTGTGCTGGAAGATTTCGCTTCCTACAGAGAAGCCCAGCAGAGAATCGATCAAGATTACAGGAACCGGTCTTTGTGGGCGCGCAAAACCATTTTCAATACGGCATTGTCCGGAAAATTCTCCAGTGACCGGACTATCGGCGAGTATGCGGCCGAAATATGGGGGGCGAAGCCTGAGCCTGTAAACGCAGAGACCTGTCACCAGGAAGAGAAAGAGGCTGAAGCCGGGGATTGAATCCGGATCACTTCCAGAACTTATCGAGTTCAGCTGTGAGTTCCTTGTGCCGAAACACCCAGTTTTCCATTTCCAGGAGCTGGTTCTGACTGAAGCCGAAGTTTTCGAGTATCTCTCCGAGGAGTTCGTTCTCCTGATGTGAGTAAGCACTGTCCGCGTATTCGAGCTCAATCAGTTCCAGAAGAAGGTACACCTGGGATTTTCTGGTATCAAACTGGCTGAGCAGCTGAGGCAGGTCGAATCCCTTCATCACCATGCAGGGGTCGAAATTCATTTCCCTGCACATGCCGGTCAGCATGGTCCGTTCCTCGTCTGCCAATTTCCCGTCAGCATGGACCATTTTGTGGGCTAAGGCCAGGAAAGCCTTTTTCTGGGTGCCTGAAAAGTATTTATGAAACATAAAGAACTCCTTTATTCAAAATTGACTTTGTGTGTATTTTAGCAGAAAAGTCACCTTGCTCCAAAAAGGAAACAGAGATTTTCTGGAGAAAGTGTTTTTCATACAGTCGCTCATTTCATGCAGTTCTTTAACAGGTCCTGATGCTGAACCAGGTAATTCAGCACTTCTTCCAGATTGTCCGGAGAAAGCTGCAGGCGCAGTTCCAGCGCTTCTTCCTCGAAGTTTTCGGAATGCATGATGGAAACAACCTGTTTCAGCTGGGGGCAGTCGTGGAAAAAGTTTTTTTCCAGCTCGGAGAAACGGAGCTCAGCCTCGCAGAAGTGAGGATAGCGTAATTTTCTGACCATAGAGAAGAACTTTTCCCCTTTATCCTTTGCTGATCTATCACCGCTGAAAAAAGGATCAGAAGTCAGCCCGGGCAGGATATGATCCTCATCTATGGAATCTCTAACAGCGATTTCTCTGACCCAGGACCGGATCAGCCTTTTCTGGCTGGATGTCAAATGCAGTAGATCTGCAGGCATTAGAGTTCCTCCAAAATTCTTTTTTCATAGACTGCAAACACTCTCCACGACAGCAGAAGAAGCACAAACCCGAAGCCCAGAGGGTAGAGAAGAGAAGCAGTTTGAACAGGGAGGCCGTCATAAAACAGGGCTCGATATGCTTCAATGATCGCCGTAACCGGGTTGAGGCGGATCAGCACCTGCACTCGTTCGGGAACCCAGGAAAGAGGATAGAAAATCGGCGTCAGATAGAACCAGATGGTGAGCAGGATATCAACGAAATAGGCTATGTCACGAAAAAAAACATTGCACAGAGCGAGTGCCAGGCTGATGGCCAGAACAATGATCAACTGGATGATGAGCAGGACAGGCAGCACGACAAGCGCAGAAACGGGCATTTTCAGATAAGATGAAAAAACGAAGAAGCCCAGAAAGGTTACAAAAGTAATCAGGTTAACCGATAGTTGCGCCAGAACCTCGGCAATAACAGGGATTTCGCGCGGAAAGTAAGTTTCCTCCATCAAAGCCTGAGACCTGTACAGGCTGTAACATGAATTGATCAGTGAAGAGGAAAAGAACAGCCAGGGGACATAGCCACAGAAGACAAAAACCGGGAAGGCCCTG
>JAQTRI010000376.1 GCA_028711905.1 Candidatus Wallbacteria bacterium
AGGCATACTGACCCCGGTCAGGCGCGGCGTGTATCTGTTTTCCCCACTGGATGCGGGTCCTGCAGGGGCGGGTATCGATGAACTGCTGATTCCCGGCCTTTACTTCCCTGACGGCAACTACTATGTCGGCTATGCATCCATGTTCAGTTACTACGGATTTACAGAGCAGATTTTTCAGACCGTTCATGTGCTGAACACCTCTTTTCAGCGGGATCGTGAAATCTGCGGCATTTTGTTCAGATTCTTGAAGATTCCGGCTGCCAGGCTTTACGGCATCGTCACGATCAAGGCCGGCGGTTCCAGCGCGCAAGTGAGCTCTCTGGAGCGAACTCTGGTTGATCTTGTATATTTCCATAAGCCGGTGGGCGGAGTTGATCGGGCAATGGAAATCCTTAAGCGGGAAGTGACAGGGAACAAGTGCGATGTTGCCAGGCTGATCAGGCTTTCTGCGCGGTTTCCCAATGCCACTGTGCGGAAAAGGATCGGCATCTGCCTGGAAAGGGCGGGAATCCCTGAGAAATCCCTTGCTGTATTGATCAAAAGTGTCGCCCGGACATCGATCAGCTCCTTTGGCAACTCGCGTAAAGGGCGGATCGATAAAAAATGGAAAGTGATCGTCAGTGATCCATGAAAACAGGGCTGACTTCGTCAGGATGCTGGAACTGACCATGCGCCGCACAGGATTCATCCTGCCTCTCCTGGAAAAGGACTACTTCCTGACTCTGATACTGTCGCGGGTCTGCCGGATTTCTGAAGGCCTGATCTTCAAGGGTGGTACATGCCTGAACAAGATTTACTTTTCTTATTTCAGGCTGAGCGAGGACCTTGATTTCTGCATGCTGCTGCCTGACGGAATTGTGACCAGGGGAACCAGACGCAGGTGCATCCTGCCGGTCAGAGAGAACATCGCCAGGCTGGCGGAAGAGGTCGGCATGAAGGTCGAAGGCTTAGACAGCGCTGGGCGGAACCTGTCCCGGCAGTATGTTTTCGAGCTGGCAAGGCCTTCAATGCTCAGAAAGGCTGAAGTGAGAATAAAGCTGGAGATCGGGCTGCGCAGCAATCCGATCTGCCTGCCGGAAAAAAAGAAAGTTCAGCATGTATTCAGGCATCCGTTCACTGACGCTGAGCTGTTCGATGCAGGCTCAGTCATGTGTTTAGCCCTTGATGAAGTAGTAGCGGAAAAAATGAGGGCCGCGGCTTTGAGGCAGAAGATCGCGCCGCGGGACTTTTACGACCTGGACTTTCTGATCAGGAACGGAGTGGTGATCGCGGCTCCGGAGGTGATCAGGCTTTTCCGGCTGAAACTGGCAGAAGACGGCGCTGACAGCGATCCTGGAAGATACGAAAAAGATCTGGGCCGATCCAGTGACGAGATCAGGGAGCTCTGGTCCAGGATCGAGGACGAGCTTCTCGGGGTCCTGACTCTGCCTGAAAGAAAGGTTTTCCGTCTGGATGACGCCCTGAAGAGAATCAACCTGGCGATGACAGCGGTTGGCAAGGGCGGTGAGGCAGTTACATGAGCGCTTGGAACAATGTCAGTTATTCAGGCGTGCCCTATGGACTTGCGTATTGTGTCAACCAAGTTGCTCGTCCGGCTGCGCCGGGTGTAGAAGGCATCAGGGACTGGCCGTGCCCCCAGGCACCGGGGACTGGCCGTTCCCAAATCCTCGATTATTCTTTACGGCCTGTCCCCACCTGACAAAATTGACAGAAATGCGGAATAGAGTAGAATAATGGGGATAGAATCGGGGCAGGGGAAAATCCGGAAAATGTCACTCCGTTCCATAGAGCGTTTCGATAAAACTTTCCGTCAAAAAACGAATTTCTTTATGATTACCTTGTTATTTTCCCTGGGTATTGTTTACATTTTTCGAAGCTACGTCCTGGTGCTATGATGGCAACTGGCGAAAGCGGATTAATGGTATGAAGCTTTTTCTCTTTTTCGGAACACTCATTCTTCTGGCTGGCCGGTTACATGCTGACGGCATGGTCTATGTCGACTACACGGACGAATCTCAGATGAAGCCAGCGACCGAGCTGGAGCAGCGTGGTGCGATCTTCATGGATCAGGGCCGCGAAAAGCTGGTGATCAGCGTAGACTTCATTGCAGCCACCGCTGAATCGGCAGTTTGGATGTTTCCCGTGCCAGGTTCAACAGGCGAAGTTCACTGCGAAATCAGCGATCAGTTTCCCCGGTTTAGTGGGGAAAACATGTTTCCCCTGACCAGTCAGTCTTTCCTTGAAACCTTCACCATTTTCCGGTTTCCCCAGCTGATCACATACCCGGAAATCCTGTATGGAATTCTTGACCTGACGCTCGGCATTGAGGATTCAGCCCCGGAGCATGGATTCGATTCCCTGCAGTTGGTGAAAAAATACGGAATGCATCTGGAACTGGTCCGTTCGGATGACGCTGACGGGCTGGCGGCCTTTTTCCGGATGCGCGGTAAACCTGCTCCGGAGAATCTGGAAAAGAGCTTTAAGGATTATTTCGGTTCGCGGTTCGTGTTTGTGGTCTGCTGGATAGACTCCATTGAAACCCTGAGGAAGAATTTTTCAGGCCAGCAGGTGGAACCGGCAGGCGGCAAAAGAACGCCGTGCATAGAAGTGGTTTTCCCTGCCAGACGGCCGTATTTCCCTCTGAAGCCGACATCAGCATACGGGAATATGGAAATCCCAGTTGTTCTGTATGTTCAGGGAGCCTATTTTATCAACAGATTCGACTGGTGGTCCAGGGACGCTCATCTGGAATATTTCTGTGCTCCGGGATTCAACCCGTTCCGGGGTATATACACAAGGTGCAGATTGAACCTGCCGGCTGAAAAGTATCGTCACGATCTGGAATTCACCCGGGTATCATTCCTGTTTTTCGCGAAATCTTTCCTGAACCGTTTTTTCGACTCATGGCTGTGCCTGTTTTCCTGCTATCTGCTCATCTCATACCTGGCTGCCGGATGGGCCGGTATGCTGCTGAAAAAGAGTTTCTGGGAGACATGCAGTATCGGACTGTCCAATTTTCTGGGTATACCAGGAATGTACATGGCTGCCCGATGGCTTAAACTTGATCGGCCGGAAAATCGCATTTCTGTTAGAAGGTGGACCGCAGGTATAGCCGTTTATGCGCTGATCTTCTCCTTTCTGACGCACGATGCCTTTTTGCTGGGCACAGCTGGCAGTGATTTTTCTCTGCCGATGCCTGTCCGGTTGTTCGGGCAATACCCGTTGTTGACGCTTTTCCTGTTCCTGGCTGTCATGATCATGGGGATTATTGACAGGAAGAACATTTCCTATAATTACAGCTTGGCTTTCCTGGTTTTATGGTTTCTGGTGATCGCAACTGTGATCACGACTTCTGAAATGATTATGCACATGAGTTCTGCGTATCAGGAATCCCTGGCCGTGTTCCTGACGCTGGCCTGGGTGGTGCCGATCATGCACATTTATGCTTTGGCTTTGAAAAACCGGTTTGTCCTGTACTTCAGCCTGATTTTTCTTGTTATGACCTTTCTGTTGCAGGTTGCGGCAGGGTATGTGATGTTCGCGGAGTAGTGGTTTGGATCCCCACAAAGACCCAGACTGTTTCCAAAAGGAAATGGCAGGCGATTTTCCCGATCACGGGTAGAGCACTGAAGTTCGTCAGATTGATTTCAATGCTTCCAGGTACTTGTCCCTAGTGATACCGGCGGTGCGGAGATTGTTGCGGATAATGAAACCAGGCACAGCATCCCACTTGGGTATCACCAGAGGTCTCGGGCAATCCGGACAGGTCATGACAATGTGATCGCCTGTAGTCCGGGAGACGGCGAAACCAAAGGTTTTGAAGACCTTAACCAGGATTTTGTAAGAAACAGTGGTAATCTTCGGCATCAGACAGATTCAGCCAGGCTGAATTCAAGGATGGCCGGAGTGGTCCAGGAGTGCGATGAATGCCAAAGCGACCCAAATCCTGGTTTCAATAGCGGTTTCTAATCGGTTTCCACTGGAAGCTCTAGAAGAATTATTCGACGGAATTACGCTTGCCGCTAATGAATACAAAGTAGATGT
>JAQTRI010000377.1 GCA_028711905.1 Candidatus Wallbacteria bacterium
CCGCGACTATGTGCGCGGGCTGGAAGTGGTGCTGGCTGACGGGACTGTGCTTGAGCTCGGCGGCAAAGTCGTGAAAAACAGCTCGGGATACAGCCTCAAGGATCTGATTATCGGCTCTGAAGGCACTCTGGGGATTGTGACGAGAGCCGTCTTGAAACTCATCCCCCTTCCCCCGGAAAAGGTCAGCCTGCTTGTCCCCTTTGCCACGCTCGAGGCTGCGGTTGAGGCGGTTCCTGAGATCATCCGCTCCAGAGCCGTACCGACAGCCGTGGAGTTCATGGAACGGGAGGTGATCATGGCCTCGGAAAAGTTCCTGGGAAAGGAATTTCCTGATTCCAGCGCCGAAGCCTATCTGCTCCTGACATTCGATGGAACCGAACGCAGTCAGCTGGAGCGCGATTATGACTGCGCTGCCCGTATCTGCCTGGAACGCGGGGCAATCGATGTTTTGATCTCCAATTCAGCCGAGCGGGAAGAAACCATCTGGTCCGCACGCGGAGCGTTTCTGGAAGCAATCAAGGCCTCAACCACGGAAATGGACGAGTGTGATGTGGTGGTGCCGCGAAATAAAGTCGCTGATCTGGTGCGCTATTCACGCGAGCTGGGAAAGAGCAATGGGCTGCGTGTGATGAGCTTCGGTCATGCCGGAGACGGTAATCTGCACATTTATGCACTCAGGGACGATCTGCCGGAAGATGAATGGAAGCTAAAGCTGAAAACCGTATTCGACGGCCTGTACGCTCACGCCCTCGCATCAGGAGGCCAGGTGTCAGGCGAGCACGGCATTGGATTCGCCAAACTGCCCTATCTCGTGCAGTCAATCGGTCCTGAAGCCATGCAACTGATGGCTGGCATCAAGCGCTCGTTCGACCCGCATAATATTCTTAATCCAGGCAAAGTAGTCAGCCGTGCGAGCGTCAGCGAGCTACGGCTGACTATACCCGATGCCCTGAGGAAACTCAGGACAAGAGGCTCTAAAACCGAACGAAGTTCTGATCAAGAGCCTCTATGCGCAGCGGAGGGTATAAATCCGGCTTCATTGTAATTATGAGGATAAACAGGGAGTTACCACTTCGTTTTCTGCCTGCCGGCCCTGAATTTCTGGACCGGTTTTTAGCGCTGCAAACGGAAGTTGCGGGACCTGTACCCGATCACTCCGTGTTTCACCCGGACACGCCTGATGAACTGGCCGCCTGGCTGTCTGTTCCCGGAGCTGCTTTCGCAGCGCTCTATGATGACTTACTGGCCGGGTACACCATCGCATCGTTTCCTGTCGAAAAATCGGGACATCCGGGTCTGGATATCGGCATTCCTGAAGCAGAATTCAGCAGCTGCCTGGTGATCGAAACCTCGATCGTGCACCCTGATTTCCGCGGCAGAGGCTTGCAGCAGCGCATGATAAAAGACCTGATCGAATCCTGGATTCAGAAAGGTGTCAGCCATGTTTTCTCATACTGCAGTCCAAAAAATCCGGCCAGCCTGAAAAGCCTTTTACGCTGCGGGCTGGGAATCAGGAAAACGGTCCTCAAATTCGGGGGTTTTGAGCGCTGCCTGCTGCACATGGATGCGAAAGACGGTAATAGGTAATTGGTGATGGGTAAAGCGGAAAAGCGGGGAAGCGGGTATGGGGGGAATTTTGAATTTTAAATGTTGAATGTTGAATGAAAGAAACCAATGTCCTCAATTCAAAATTCATAATCCAACATTCAAAATTCTTATCACCTGTTACCAATTACCCATTACCAATTACTGTTATAATACCTCCATGCCTGAACTGCCTGAAGTCGAAACCATAGCTAATGGACTGCGTGAGAAACTCATCGGCAGCCGGATCGTCACAGTCGATGTGCTGGACCAAAAACTGAGCTTTCTTAATACTGCTGTTCTTACTGGAGAGCGTATCACAGCAGTATTGCGCAAAGGAAAGCTCCTGGGTCTGGAGCTGGATAAAACAGCGGTGATTTTTCACCTGCGTATGACTGGCAGACTGCTTTATACCGATAAATACTCCCCACTGAGGCATGACCGCTTAGTGCTGCACCTTGACCGCGGCGTTGTCGTGTTCAATGATTCCCGCCGCTTCGGCACAGTTCGGGTGTGCGATTTTGCCGATGCCTGCACCCGTCTTGGGCCGGAACCTCTGGAAAAAGGGTTCAGCGCAGCTTATCTTTTACAGGCTTTTTCCCGCATCCGCAGGCCGGTCAAGAGCGTGCTTCTTGAACAGAATATAGTCGCCGGCATCGGCAACATCTATGCTTGTGAAATTCTTCACAAAGCCGGGATCGACCCTCAAACACCTGCCTGTGCTTTGAAGCCGGCAGAACTGAAAAAACTGGCCTCAGCATCTAAAAGCATTCTGAAAAAAGCCTGTGAGATGCGCGGCACAACTTTCAGCGATTATCGCGATTCAGAAGGGCGCAGCGGCAGTTTTCAGGACTGCCTGCAGGTATATCAACGGGAAGGTGCAGCTTGTTCGCGTTGCGGCCGAAAAATACTGCGGATCAGGCAGCAGCAGCGCAGCACATTCTACTGCCCGGGGTGCCAGAAATGATGACTGGGTTTTCCAGGGTTTGAGATATCGATTATTGTCCGTGTAGGGGCGGATCGTGATCCGCCCGGGCTGGTCAGCGACCAGCCCCTACAAGAAATTTCCCTACCCCCCACCCACAGGTATCATCAGTTGAATATTATCGCCATCTTGAAGCTCTGCGCTATGATTCAATCGTTTCCCGTCCCGGACCACCTGAATGAATTCCACCTGTCTGGAATGAAAATGCAATCCTGCAAGAAAGGCACCGGCAGAAGCACCTGAATCGATCTCGAATTCATGCATTCTTTCATATGGGCCGGAATCAATGGCACCGACAAACTCGACAGTGATTTTCATGGAACTCTCCTTTCGGCCAGTAATAGGTAAACGGTAACAGGTAATAGGTAATCAGTACCTATCACCTATCACTCATTACCCATTACCTATTACCCATTACCCATTACCTATCACCTACTGCTGCATGCCCTGCAGTGCGGGTCCTTATTCAGTTCCATGCGCCTGATCTCAGGCACCCAGGCGTCGAAAAACAGAACCTCCCGGTCAGGCGGAGTTTTGAGCAGAAGTTTCAATGCCATGGAAGCGCTGAGCGATGCCGCCATGCCGATGGCGGGATTGAGGATACCCGAACTCTGAGCATCGCTCAGCTTCGTATTCTCGCTGACAGCCGGCATGAAACAGGCATAGCATGGCCCTCCGGACAGGCAGAAGCAGGCGCATTGCCCGGAGTGTCCTGCAACCGCAGTGTGCACCCACGGGATTCCTAAACGCAACGCCACCTGATTGAGCATGATCCTGGCCTTTTGATTATCGCTGGCATCAAGCAGCACATCCATTCCTGCAGCATGATCCAGAAGTTCCGCAAAAGATGAAATGCGCGCTTTTACTGTTTCTATGCATATCCCGGGATTGATTCGAAGAAGCTTTTCTGCAGCAGCTTCAACCTTGAGAATTCCAACGGAGTGCTCATCAAAAAGATTCTGCCGCTGGAGATTGCCGATCTCAACCCTGTCGCTATCTATCAACCTGATTTTTCCCACTCCGCATCTGGTCAGAATTCCGGCCAGATGGCTTCCCACAGCACCGGCACCCAGAATCAGCACTGATGATGCGCGGATCAGTTTCTGCCCGGAATACCCAATTTCCGGAAGCAGCGTCTGAGTCGCATACCGTTCAGGTTCCATATTGCTTCCGGAAAATCATAAAATACACCACAGGAACGATCAGCAGGGTAAACATGGTTGAAGCGAACAGCCCGAAAATAAGCGACCAGGCCAGACCTGAAAAGATCGGGTCCAGGGTGATCGGCCAGGCACCAAGGAGGGTGGTCCCTGCTGTCAGCATAATCGGCCTGAAGCGCACAATCCCGCTCTGAACAATGGCGTCTCTGAAGGGAACACCATTTTTCAGCGCATCCTGAATAAATTCGATCAACACAATCGAATTGCGCACTACAATGCCGCCGAGTGCGATCATACCGATCATGCCGGTG
>JAQTRI010000378.1 GCA_028711905.1 Candidatus Wallbacteria bacterium
ACCATCGAGTAATCAGTAACTTTTTCAAAGTCAACCTGGAGTTGTGCGATACAGCGGTCGTTTTCGATAATTCAAGCGCAAATCCGCGGGTGATAGCGGTTCATGCCGGAAAAAACAATGTAATCATCGATGATGAGGTTTATCGTTCCATGAAATCAGGAGAAATGAAATGAAGAAAAAGAAATTCAGGATACCTGCCATTGCCCGCAAGGCTGAGAAAGCCATGCAGGACGCTGTGGCCGGAGTGATCGCGGAACACCAGCAGAAGGGGTTACCCCTGGTCGTCAGTGAAGGCGATAAAATTGTCTGGCTTCCGGCAGACTCATTTCCCGTCAAAGGGAAGAAATAACCATCGCAGTCCGGGCTCATGGCCGGCGATCAGATGACTTTCCTCAGCTTGGTAATGATTCCGCTTAATCCGTTCAAACTGTTGACCAGGGGCAGGATCGACTCCTCTGGAGCATTTTTCCCGAATTTTGCCGCCTGCTCCAATAGACTCTTAGTGGTCTGATTCATCTGCATTTTTTCATTCACATTGTTTTCCCGTTTCCGCCCGGAGCTGATTCTACCCTTTCGATTTTCTCATTGTTTTGTAAAAATACCGCGCCAGGCCGAATTCGACACGATCTGTTACAAATTCTCTGAATCGCTCGTCCATCCAGTATCGGTGATAATCCGGCCGGATCCTGAAAATCCTGTTTTCCCTTTCAAGCTGGAAAAACTCACCGCCTGTGTTCACAAGTTTGCCAAGAGGCATTTCCATCAAGTGATTTTCAATATTGTTTAACGGGTAGTGTGCAGGATCATTATGCCGTTCGAGATCAACCCAATCGCGCCTGTGTTCGAGATTTTTCAAGTAATAACCGTGAAATTCACCGGCAATATCTGTAACTTTCCATTCTGTTCCGCCAAGTTTCAGCAATGACTTCAGAACTACCATTTTGTAAGATTTGTTCGGATGCATTTCCTTTTCCAGATGCTGCAGTAAAGCCTCTCCTGGTGTATCCAGTAAAGACTTCTCGTACTCAGAAAGATCTTCTTCGTTCATGTGCTTTTTCACTCTCAGCCAGTTGCCGCCGAATTCTGGATGCTTCAGAAAAACATAGGGATCATGAACCTCGGGATTGGCGAAGAAATCCATCAGCAGGGGCGGCCTTTCCAGCTTCCCTTCGCACTTCAGGTTGTTCCGGATTTGAAGGTACAGATTCTCCAGAGCTTCGATTCGACTGGCCGGTCGCAGCAGCTGTTCGAGCTCATCATTTCTGATTTTTTCAACCTCAGTATCCTGGCTGACATAGCAGACCGAAGGCAACTTTACTACCTGCCATTTTTCATTACATACCTGGCGATATTCTTCAACGCTGGTGTATCCCAGCAAAGCCAGCTGTGCGACATATGAATGCTTGAAATTTCCGACAAAATCCAGAGCAATCAGGAAATCTTTTTCCGGGTGCAACCGTAACCCGCGACCGAGCTGCTGCAGAAAAACAGTGAACGACTGCGTGGGACGCAGGAACAGGACATGAGATGCCGAAGGGATGTCCACGCCTTCTCCGAAGATATCCACTGAGCAGATGATCTGCAGAGGATCGGTCTCGTCCTGCAGCCGATTCATCGCTTTCTGGCGCTCTTCAATGCTGTTCATCCCCAGCAGGCAGATCGACTGCATGCCACAGGATCTTCCCAGTTCGTTGAATCTCCGATTCATATACTCCGCATGATTGCGCGAAGAACAGAAAGCCAGAGCCTTGATTTTTCCGTTCGATGGCAGGAATTTCATCAGATTATTGAAGATCAGCTCAGCCCTGGTGTCATTGATCAGCACCTGATCAAGATCATCATCGATGTACCCGCGGCTGGTCCATTTCAGTTTCGCGAAATCCGTCGGATCGTGGATCGCATAGTACTGAAACGGCACGAGCCATCCGCTTTCAACAGCCTGAAAAAGTCTGCACTCATACGCCACATCGTAGTTGCAGATTTTCAATACATCCCTGCCATCCATGCGCTCAGGTGTGGCAGTCATGCCAAGTAAAAACTCCGGAGTGAATCTATCGATGATCTTCTGATACGACTTGGCTTCTGCGTAGTGAAACTCATCGATCACTATATAGTCAAAAGCGTCAGCCTCATACCCGTCTAAAACTCTGGATTGTTTCAAGGTCATGGCTGAAGCGAAAACGCTTGCGTTTTTCAGCACTGGTTTGGAATTACCGGAAAGGATTTCGCCATGGAAAGAACTGCCGAGAACTTTCTGATAGGTTTCAAGTGCTTTGGCCAGAATGTTTTCCCTGTGTGCAATAAAAAGCACATTCCTGAACCCATGGTCTGTAACTGTTTTTTTGAAGTCAAAAGCCGCGAGATAGGTTTTACCCAGCCCTGTCGCGGCAATAACCGATGTCCTGCTGATACCGCTCTGTCTTTTCTGTTCCAGACTCTCTAATGCCATCAGCTGCGCTGCATGCGGCTTAATATCGCATGGGATCGCGGATTCCTGTGTTTTCCGCCTGCATTCAGACCACAACTGATGTACTTTATTCCACCGTTTTTTATATTCATCAAGGAACGAATCATCGGCATCCACAGCGCTATCTTCCCAGTAACTGTTGAATTCGTTCCAGGCCATGTCGAAAACTGATCGTCCCTCATGGAAAGGGACATTCGGCTCCATGTTGGAAAAATAATTCCATTCATGGTTTCCGGAAAGTCCAGCTCCGGTCAGATTGGACGATCCGACAATCAGTGAATGCCGGCCGTTTTTTTTGCGGAACAGATACCCTTTTACATGAAACGCTGATGTTTCTTTTGATAAATCTGTAACTCTACTGTCCTTCTGATGATAAAACACTCTCAGTTTTATCCCGGGAATGATGGTTCGTAAATGCCTGAGATCATCGGGATTGTTGAAATCATTCATGACCGAGGTCAGGATTCGTAATTCGCCGCCCCGATCGGTAAATCTCCTGAACGGGTCGAGAAGCGGGTTGAGCATGCCTCTGGAATAAAATGCTGAAGCCGCATAAAGAGCTTCCGCTTCCTGAAGTTCCCGTTTGATGACTTCGATCAGCTTTGAATCGCTGTAGTAGGAAAGCAGTTCTGGACAGTTAGTTTTTACAGCTACCGCTTTAAGTTGTACCCGTTTTTTTTGAGAGTCTCCGTCTGCTCTGCCTGACTTACGCCGCTCGATGATATCATCCCATCTGATTCCATGCTCAGCCATTACAGCATCGAGATTTTCAATGAGCTCAACCAGAACGCCTTCAATGGACTGATCATCGGAGAAATTAAGCACCCTCCCCGCCTCTTCCAGCAGTTTCAGCCGCAGGGAGTATGAGCAATCCGCATCTTTCACTGGATCACTTCCCAATGTCCGCCTTTAGCCGGCCCGATCCGCCTCAGTTTACCCTGCCGCTTCAGCCTGCTGATCCGCTTCAGTACCGCCCGCTTGCTGATTCCGAGATAAACCGCCATCCGCTCAGTCGTGACAGACGGATTTTTCAGGACCAGTTCCAGAATTCCATCCCTGGGCTCAGAAGCAAATTCCGGAGTACCCCCTGCTGCGCTTTTCGGTGAACTTTTCGGTGTACTTTTCGGTGAACCTTTCACTTTTCTGCCTGCATTGCCCCCGGACAAGCCGGCATACAGTCCTCTGCGAACGGTTGCGACAAAAAAACAGCCCTGCCTGTCGTCGTCAAACTCGATGCCCGGCCACAGCTTTATCGCTCGCCTGACACCGGAGCCGAGCCCGTGATACGGAAGCAGACCCCTGGCTGCGAATGAAACCAGAATCGGGTTGCGGATCACAGAGTTTCCAGACAGGATTTTCCCTACCGTCAAATGGTTGGGCAGATTCCCGGGGCTGATGATTTCGATGCGGTTATCGAACACAAACAGCCTGATTGAAGCACTGATGAAATAATCACGATGCACCAGAGCGTTGACAAGCAGTTCCTCGAAAACCACACTGGGAATCTCCGAAACCCCCGGCGAGTTCACCCCACGCCCGTTCTGGACCTTGCT
>JAQTRI010000379.1 GCA_028711905.1 Candidatus Wallbacteria bacterium
CGGCAGGATTGTGGTGAAACAGGGATCGAACAGATGATCAGCAAAATCACATCTGAACGCGAAGTGCTGAAGCTGACCCTGCAGGGCGGGAAAATCATCGCGGAAAACACTACGGTGCAGACCATTACCGAAGTTTCACTCAAGGTGGTGGTCAATGGACGCGAGTTTGTTTCACTGTTGTGCCTGAATCAGTATCTGGAAGAGCTCTCACTCGGGTTTCTCTTTAACGAGGGAGTGATCGATTGCATGGCAGATGTCAGGAGCATTATCTGCCATGAGGGTATTTTCACCATAGAAATAGAATTAAGCCGGGATACAGGATTTGATTTTGATCATACGCTGAAGAGCGTTACTTCCGGCTGCGGCAAAGGCCTGACCTTTATCAACCCGCACAAGGGGGCCGGTTTCAAGCCTGTTGAATCCGGATTCAGGATTGACGCAGCAGAAGTTTTAAAATTGATGCGGGATTTCAGCTCCAGGTCCGAGCTGTACAAATCAGCCGGTGGAGTGCACAGCGCTCTCCTGCATCATGCGGAGTTCGAACTGTTCTGCGAGGATATCGGACGCCATAACTGCATTGACAAAATTGCAGGCATGATTCTTAAGCGGGAGCAGGTGAATTCAGCTGGACAGGGGCTGATTGTTTCCAGCGGTCGGATTTCATCGGAAGTGATGACCAAGCTTGTCCGGCTCGGTATTCCTGTTTTCGCATCCAGATCTGCCCCGACAGCTTCGGCAGTCGCGCTGGCTGATAAATACGGCATAACGCTTATCGGGTATGTCAGGGGCGACAAAATGACAGTTTACAGCGGGCAGGAACGCGTTTTTGACTCCTGATTCGGCACAGACAATCCGGCTGTTCCTTGACTTTTAAGGTGCCGGCGTTATAAGATTGTGAAAATCGGAACAATCGATTGTGAAGATTGGAACAAACCGAGGGCCCAGCCAGGAGGCAGGATGAAAAGCGAAATACTGAGCAGGCACGCTCCAGACAGGTCGAATCTGCTGGAAATCCTGCACGACATTCAGCGCGAAAGCGGTAAAAACTTTGTCAGCGACAGAGATATGAAGGAAATCAGCGCATACATAGGCATGCCTGTGAGCCAGATCGAAAGCACTGTGAATTTCTACACCATGTTCAGCCGCAGACCACGCGGAAAATTTGTGATCAGGATCTGCTGCTCCCCGTCCTGTTCAACCGGCGGTCCTGACGACCTGCTGCAACTTGTCTGCAGCGAACTGGGCGTCAGAAAGGGTGGCACGACCAAAGACAAGCTCTTTACAGTTGAAGCATCGAGCTGCTTAGGACTCTGCGATCAGGCCCCGGCCATGATGATCAATGATCAGGTGTACGGCCATCTGACCAGAGAAAAAATCAGGTCGCTGATCGAGGATTGCAGGAGGAAAGAATGAGCGGCGCGGGTTTGACTGGATTGACAGCGCAGAAGCGGATCGTGCTGGTCAATGCCGGCGTCATAAATCCTGAGAGCATCGCAAGCTGCACTGCTGCCGGGGGATATCAGGCATTGAGGAAGGCGCTGCGGGAATTGAAGCCTGCTGATGTGACTGAGGAAGTGAAAAAGTCCGGGCTGCGCGGTCGCGGAGGCGCAGGATTTCCCACAGGGCTCAAATGGAGCTTCACGGCCCCGCTTGACGGGGAAAAGTACATCGTGTGCAATGCTGACGAGGGTGAACCCGGGACCTTCAAGGATCGACTGATCATGGAAGGAGACCCACACAAGCTGGTGGAAGGCATGACTATCGCCGGATACGCCATTGGGGCCGGATCGGGATTCGTATACATCCGCGGCGAGTATGGCCTGTCGATCAGAAGGATGAATCAGGCAGTCGAGGATGCGCGCAGAGAAGGCTTTCTGGGGAAAAACATCATGGGCAGCGGATTCGATTTTGACATCTGTGTCCGCAGCGGTGCCGGCGCATATGTCTGCGGTGAGGAAACCTCGCTGATCAATTCGCTTGAGGGGGGGCGCGGCTATCCCAGGATCAAGCCTCCGTTTCCTGGAGTCAGGGGCCTCTGGGGCAGGCCGACAGTCGTCAACAATGTGGAAACCATCGCTAATGTTCCCGCAATCATCGAAAATGGCGCGGCGTGGTTCAGAAGCTTTGGCACGGAAAAATCCAGCGGCACCAAAATCTTTTGCATATCCGGCGCTGTAGCGAATCCCGGATCTGTGGAAGCTGGAATGGGCATCACTCTAAGGGAACTGATTTACACTCACTCCGGCGGCATGAAAGACGGCGCTGGGTTCAAGGCGGCCCTGATCGGCGGGGCAGCGGGATGCTTTGTGTCCGGCGACATGATGGATGTGCGGATGGATTTTGAGCACCTCGCAGAATGTGGCGCAGTGCTCGGTTCCGGCGCAGTGATGGTGATCAGCGACCGGCAGAACATCGGCCTGGTGCTCAAGAAGGTGCTGGAATTCTTCAGGCACGAATCCTGCGGCCAGTGCATGCCCTGCCGCATCGGGTGCAGAATGCTCAATGTCCTGATGGACAAATGCCTGCAGGGAAAACAGGCGAAGGAGAATTTCGGCCGGATGATGGAACTGGCTGAAGCCATGAAAGATTCATCTTTCTGCGCTTTAGGGCAGTCTCCGGTCATGCCTGTCAAGTCGGCGCACAGATATTTCGCCGATGAAATCGCATCCTCTGAGGCTGGGAGAAGAAAATGAAAAAAATCAACCTGACGGTTAACGGCCGGCAAGTATACGCCGAAGAAGGAACCACTATTCTGGACGCGGCAAAGTCGATCGGGATCAACATTCCGACCCTTTGCCATCACGAAGATCTGGATGCCAGCGGCCGCTGCGGCATCTGCGTGGTGGAGACGGAAAATTCCCCGACACTGAAGCGGGCCTGCTGCACGCCGGTTTCCGAGGGCATGGTGATCCGCACCAATACTGCACGCGTCCGTGAAACCAGAAAAATCGTCTTGGAACTGATTCTGGCCAATCATCCTGCTGACTGTCTGCAGTGCGTGCGCAACCGCACCTGTGAATTGCAGGAACTGGCCGAAAACCTCGGTATCAGAAACATCCGGTATCCATCGATCCTGGAGGAAAAACCTGTTGACAACCTGAACCCGTCGATAGTGTTTGATCCGTCTAAGTGCATTCTCTGCGGCCGTTGCGTTGAGGTCTGCAAAAATGTCCAGACCGTCTGGGCTATCGAGATTATGGACAGGGGCTTTGATTCCCATGTAGGCACTGCTTTTAACCTTCCGCTGGGCGAAACCAGCTGCGTCAACTGCGGCCAGTGCATCACGGTCTGCCCGGTGGGCGCACTGTACGAGAAGGATGAAGTGGAATCAGTGTGGGATGCGCTCAATGATCCGAAGAAACATGTGGTGGTGCAGGAAGCCCCGGCAGTGCGCGTGGCTATCGGGGAGGAATTCGGTTTCGAGCCCGGCTACATCGGGTCTGGCAAAATGCACGCCGCACTGAGGCGCGCCGGATTCGACAAGGTCTTTGATACTAATTTCACGGCTGACCTGACGATCATGGAGGAAGGTGCAGAATTGATCGGGGTGCTGACCAGTGCTCTGAAAACCGGTGATTTTAGCCGCATGCCGGTTATCACTTCGTGTTCTCCGGGATGGATCAGATTTCTTGAGACATTCTTCCCGGGTATGATCGGCCTGGTATCCACTGCCAAATCACCGCAACAGATGTTCGGTGCCCTTGCCAAGACCTACTATGCGCAGAAAACCGGCATCGATCCGGCGAACATTGTTTCAGTTTCTGTCATGCCCTGCACAGCCAAAAAATTTGAAGCCCGCAGGCCGGAAATGCGTGCCAGCGGATTTCAGGATGTGGATTTCGTGCTGACAACCAGGGAGTTCGCTCGTCTGCTGAAAGAGGGTGGTGTCGATTTTGCGGCCATGCCTGAGGAACCGGCGGAGGAAATGATGGGTGCCTATACCGGAGCGGGCGCGATCTTCGGGGCTACCGGGGGTGTGATGGAAGCTGCCCTGCGCACTGCATACGAAATCCT
>JAQTRI010000380.1 GCA_028711905.1 Candidatus Wallbacteria bacterium
AAACGCACTCCCCAGGTCAGGCATTTTTCGACCACTGACGACACATTTGGAAGCAGAAAGGATCCGCCCCGGTAATTGAGCAGCCACTTGGCCTTTTCTCCGGTGCTGAGCAGGTGGTATGCAATACCATAAGCGCGCAGATGATTGGTCTGGGTGCGGTCCATCGGAATAAGCAGCTTGCCGTCAGCTGCCGTTACCGTCAATGGAAGCAGAAACAGCGCAACCATCAACACCAGGCAGAGCATCCGGATTCGACAGTACCCAAATCTGATTTTCTTCATGCAACAGATTATAGCTGATGCGGTCATGATTGCCAAATTTTACGAAACCTGTGTTATTAATTCTGTCCACCGCAGGGGCGAAACCTTGTTTTCGATGCGATTCCGTGGTTTACGGGGCGATTACATGGAATCGCGACACCCCCCCCCGCCCCTTGCCAAAGATCACAGGAAGCGATAGCATAGCAGAATGCCCAAAAAGATCGGCCCTGTGACTTCCATCCTGACCCTGCTGGACCCGGCCTGGGAAACCAACGGATACCAGCATGTCATCGAACGCCTGATGGGTTTCATACCCCCGGAAGAAACCGCTGACAAGTCGTTTCAGCTCAGCCTTTTGAAAAACCGCGCTGTGATCCTGTTCCACGAAGATGATGAACGCCGGCAGGCCATAGACCTGATCAATGCCGTCAAGCAGGAAAAATCCATGCTCCTTTATAACAGCGAAGCCTGCCAGCTTTACACCTTAGTCAGAGACACAGCCAAAATCCCGGGCGATATCGCCGAAGTCGGCGTGTTTCAGGGCGCGTCTGCTAAACTGATCTGTGAAGCCAAGTCCGAAAGGAGACTTCTCCTGTTCGACACCTTCGCAGGACTGCCTGAAGTCACTGAACGCGACCAGGGATTTGAAACCGGACAGTTCGGGGCCTTACTTCCCGAGGTCAGAAAGTATCTGGCCGGATATTCAGGTGTCGAATTTCACCCTGGCCTGTTTCCGTCTTCAGCCGCCCCTGTGTCTGACAGACGATTTTCTTTGGTGCATCTGGATGTCGATTTGTACGAAAGCACTGTTTCCTGTCTGAATTTTTTTTATCCGCGCATGAACCCAGGAGGCGCCATTCTGTCGCATGATTATCCGGCGGCAGCCGGAGTGACTCAGGCGATCAACGATTTTTTTGCGCCTTTGCCTGAAGCGGTGATCCGTCTTTCGGGACGCCAGTGCCTGATCATCAAGCACTGAATCAATGAAATGGGAGCAGCCATGAAATTCGGTAATCTGTATGAAATTCTGGACTATGCAATCAGAGAAGAGGAAAAATCCAACCACTTTTACCAGGACCTGTCCGGTCGGGTCACCAAAAAATGGATCAGGGATCTGATGCGCGAATTTGCGGCCGAAGAACTCGAGCACCGATCACGGCTTCTGGACATCAAAAACGGCAGCCGGATCATAGCTCAGGGCCAGGAGGTCACCGACTTAGGCCTCGCTGAAGTGACGGAATCCGCTGAACCGTCAGCAGACATGGACTACCAGGACGCCCTGATCCTGGCCATGAAAATGGAAAAGGCAGCATACAAGCTTTACAGCGACCTGGCATATTCGGTTGAAGACAAAGTACTGAAAGTCCTCTTTAAAGCTCTGGCACGCGAAGAAGCCGGTCATAAGCTCAGATTCGAACTGGAGTATGACGAACATGTTCTTACCGAAAACTGATAATCATCCTCATTTTTTCTGTATCGGCTGCTGTCTCAGGCCTATCATATAATGAAACTCGCTTCTGCCCTCAGACTCGTCCGTTATAATCTGGAATTTTTCACATGCGGCAGATACCGCCCTCTGGCTGTTTCTCTGTCAGTAACTGACCGCTGCCAGCTCAGGTGCGATTATTGCCGGATTCCGGAGCGCAATCTGCCTGATCCGATGACTGAACAGCTGCTCGACATCATGCGCATATTGCGCAAGTCCGGCTGCCTGCGCTTAGCCTTTACAGGGGGAGAGCCTCTGCTGCGCGATGACATCAGGCTGCTGGCGCGGGCTGCAACCAGATTCGGCTTTTTTACCACCCTCAACACTAACGGCATTCTTCTCTCAGGTATGCCCGAGATCTGGCCATTCTTCAATCTGATCTTCCTCTCTTTTGAAGGTATGCCGTCGTCCCAGAAGAGCCTGCGCAGTGCCCCATCCACCGACGAATTGATCGATCTGACTGCCAGACTCCGGGCTGCTGGAAACAGGGTAATAACCACAACCATACTGTGTCAGGAAAATTATCAGGATGCCGGCTATATCATTGACTTGGCTGAAAGACACGGTTTTCTCGCGGATTTCGAGCTTTTCTCCGCACACAGCCTGTCAGGAGAGGTCTGGCAGCCCTCTACAAAAGAACTTTTCGAAACCGTCAAATTCTTATTGCGCCAGAAAAATAAAGGCCGCCCTGTTGCCAATTCCACCACCAATCTCAACCTGCTGCTGTATCTGCTCAAATCCGGAAGGTTCCCTGACCGCCTTAAATGCTTTGCCGGAAAGCTTTTTTGCTTCATCGACACAGACGGCAGATATTATCCCTGCTTTGATTTGCGTGCCGTAAACACCGGTAGCGCGGACTTTGCTCATACAACCCAAGTGCAAAGCTATTGTGATTTCTGTCGCTGCAACGGCGCGCTGGAACTCAACGCAGTTTACAGCCTGTACCCTGGCGCTATCAGAAATAACCTCGCCTGGTGGTGATTGCAACCGGCTTTCCCCTTGTTAACAATTCTCCACACCCCCCGCACCAATCACCAAAACCTGATTACCATTTTTCTATCTTCGAGTGCTATAATTCTGCCATGTCTGCACTTCGAGCTACAGCTATAATTATTTTTCTGTTCTTTTCAGGTTACAGCGCGTTCGGAACCGGCAAGATTCCCCTGCCGGAGTTCACCGGCTTAGCTTCATCGTTCGGTGAGTATCGCGGTTCCAGGCTGCACGCAGGCATTGATTTCCGCTGTGGCGAACGAGAAGGTGTTCCAGTCACAGCTGTTCACGCTGGACGCATTGTCAGATTGCGGGCGAGCCGTTACGGTTATGGAAAAAACCTTTATATTCAGGGAAGTTCGGGCAGAATCGAGGTTTATGCCCATCTGTCTAGTTTCGAGAACAAATCCCTTCAATTAGAAGACCTTCTGGCTGAAGCGCGTCGCACAGCTGGACGCAGGTATCCTATTGATTTCATGCTGCCCGAGGGCCGTCAACCTGCGGTTCTGGCAGATCAGGTCATCGGATTTACAGGTAAAACCGGCTCAGGCGGGGTGCATCTCCATTTCGAAATCAGGAGCGATTTCGTCACTGCCATTAACCCTGTTCCTTTTGTTGCAGGTATTGAAAAAGATCATTACGCACCTGTCTTTAAAAGCCTTGTTTTTATTCCCTCCACCCCAGGCGCCTTAGCCAATGGACTGCCCCTGCCTCTGGAAGTGCCGCTCACTGCCGGGCCAGACGGATTATACTGCGCGCCATCCCCTGTTCATCTGACAGAGGGAAGTTTCCGGCTCCTGGCGAATATTACCGACCGAGGGATTTCACCTGTCAACCTGATGGGAGCAAAATCCCTGTTCGCCACAATCGATGGCCGCCCTTTTTTCATGCTCGATTTCAACAGTTTCGACCTCAGCGAATCTGATTTCGGAATTATTTATGATACATTCCGCACAGATTACAAAAATTATTACTATAATCTCACTCTGCCCGACAACTGCAACCACAATGGTTGCATTGATTTTTCCCAGGACAGTCTGGAATTCCTTTCTGAACCAAACCGTCTCGTTATCATGGCCTCGGATTTTTTTGAGAATCACGCGACTGCTGAGATCTTTTTTTCCGAGACTCGACCGGATTCTGCCTGTTTTACGGGAATTACCGAATTCTGTGACCGCTTCCTCATCGTCCCTGATGAATTCCCGCGCTCGGGAGAGGGGGATTTTGTTCAAGGAAACGGATGGCAGTGGCTGATACCCCAC
>JAQTRI010000381.1 GCA_028711905.1 Candidatus Wallbacteria bacterium
CTTTATTCAGTCAATGCAGAGAGATTCCTGCCGTATTTCCATGAGGTTTATGAAAAAACCGATGAGAGCGAAGTTTTCAGGATTGCTGTTGCTGTTCTGGCGGACAAAGACCGTGAAGAATTGCACCAGAGAATTTTAGCTGAATTTAATGATCCGCAGTTGACCCAGGTCCGCCGGATGATGATCCTGGACTCCATTGCTGTGGTTAAGGCGGGTAAAGACTTTCACCCTCTGATGAAAAACATTCTTGCAGGCAGCGATGAATGGGAGATTCTGGCGGTGCTTGACGCCATCGCCTCCGGCCAGATCAATGCTCTCAAGGATAATGTGCTGTCATTGCTGAACTCTGACCGGGATGATGATTTCAAATTGCGGTGCTATGAAACACTGGCAAAGCTGGAACTGGAAAGTCGTGAACTGCAGACAGTGCTCGGCAGGCTGAAAAATGAAACAGGCAGCCTGATGGATGCCGGCTTTTCTGCTTTAGCCGCTAAAATCGGCATAGAACTGGTGCCTTCCATTGAAGAAATGATTGGCGATTCGATTTCCGAACATCTGCTTATATCTCTGCTCAAGGTTTTTGTTCAGTACCGTCTGAAAAGCAGCTATTTCCATGAACGAGGGAGCAGCCTGCTTGGACAGGCGTCACTGGAAATGCGCATGACGATTCTCCGTTATCTCTGTCTGGTTGAAGGTGAATTCAGTCTCCTGGAAAAGTACCTGATGGACGATGAGGTGGAATTGCGCAAAGCAGCCGTGCTCCTGTGTCTTGAATGCGAGCAGCGGGAACTGCTGGATACTCTCAATGCCCGTTGGAGTGTCGAACAGGACGAGAAAGTGCGCTCTATGCTGGTCACCACAGTGTCCATGCTCGGGGACGGGAGAGCGATTCCCTGGCTGATCCGATATCTTCGCGATGCTGATCCGCGGGTGCGCGCCAATGCTGTGGAGGGGCTGGAGAATTTCCAGCTCGAAGACAAGGATCTGGAAGAGGTTCTGCCACTTCTGGAAGATGATAACAACCGGGTGCGAGCTAATGCCGCGAAGGCTTTGTGGAAATTCGGTGGTTTGAGAATGATCTCTTTCCTCGGTGACATTCTGGCCGGAAATCCGGATAAATGGCAGCGGGCCTCGGCAGCGTATGCCCTTGGAGAAATGCGCAGCGAAAACGCCCTCGGGATTCTGAAAAAATCCATTAAGGATCATGATCATGAAGTGCGGCGCAATACGGTTCTTGCTCTGGGCAAGATCGGCGACCCGACGGTCATGGAATGGCTTCTTGGTGCATACGGCGGTGAGATTGCTGATGTCAGGTCCAATATTGTCCGGGCTGTTGGGATGATCGGTGGACGCGAGGCTTTTGATTTTCTTTCTTATGTTGTGAAAGGCAATGATGAGCAGTCTTTTCAGGCTTTTGAAGTGATGACCGGAATGACCGGGCATCTGAACACCAGAAACTTTGAACAGTTTCTTCAGCATCCGGACGAGAGGGTTGTTGCCCGGGCAATGCAGGTGCTTGCCCAGACAGGGGAGGACCGTGCTGCTGAACTGATCAGAGGTTTTCTGAGCCATGAGAACCAGTTCCTCAGTTCCAGGGCCAAAGAGTGCCTTGAGCGTCTCCGGGATCTGAATCAGGTGAAGAAAGTGATTCGCATGTGAAACTGATCAGATTTATATGTTTATTTCTGGCAGTTATCATGCTCACACAGGGATGCAGGCGTTCACCACGCAAGGGTCGCACTGCCTATACCCCTGCTGCCAGGACAAAAACTGAGGCCCGGACCCGGTCCGGCTCAGATCATTATGTGGTGAAAAAAGGCGATTCGCTGTGGGGCATAGCGCAGAAAACCGGTATCAGCATAGCTGATCTCAGGGAATACAACGGGATTTCCGAAGGCCAGATGCTGAAGACCGGGCAGAAAATCTATTTTCCTCCATCAACAGGCGGAAAGGTTAAAACAGCAGCTGTTCCGCAGCTCCGGAAAACGACAGAAACAAAGGTCCTTCCCACACAGGAGAGTTCACTGGCTTTTCGCTGGCCTGTGGACGGAAAAGTGATCAGTGCTTTCGGCGAAAAACTGGATGGGATTCCCAATAAAGGCATTGAGATACAGGCGCCGCCATTGGCCGCTTATGTGAGCGTGGCTGACGGAGAAGTGATTTTTTCTTCCCCAATGGAAAATCACGGGGTGGTCACGATCATCAAACACGCGGAAAACTTCTACAGCCTGTATTACGCATACCACAGCAAGGCGCTGGTCGTAAAGGGAGACCTGGTACGCAGCGGTCAGCCGATCGGATATGTCGGCAAGAAAGCCCAGCATGACGAGTCAGGCATACTGCATTTCGAATTCCGGAAGCGGGATGCTGCCGTCAATCCGCTGGCTTATCTTCCTAAGAAGGCGAAATGACGCTGGAAAAATTTCTGCTCCGTTTCGGGCGCGGCATGGGAAGGCTGCTTTCCTGCACACCGATGTTCCTGCACCGTCCTCTGGCGGTTTTCCTTGTCGGCATAGGTATTTTCTGCAACCCCAAACGGTTCTTTCTTTCGGCCGCAAATGTCAAACGAGTGTTCCCGGATCTGAGCAAACCGGGTGTTTTGCGTTGCGTTTTTCTCAGTTATCTGAATCTTTCGTATGTGCTTCTGGAGTTTCTGCAGATTCCATGGCTTTCTGAACACAGGCTGTCCGGTTGCATCGAGACAACCGGAATGGAGTATTTTGATCAGGCTCTGTCATGCGGCCGAGGAGTGATACTGCTGACTGCCCATTTCGGCAACTGGGAATTCATGGGACAGTTTCTCGCTCTGCACGGCTATCCGCTCAGTTCGCTCGTCAAAACCCAGAAGCATCTGCTGCTGGACAGAGAGATCAACTGTTTGAGGGCAATGCATGGCATGGAGATTATTAACAAGGGATTTGGCCTGCGCGAAGCTGTCAAGACTCTGGAACGCAACCGTATCCTCGGATTGCTTTTGGATCAGGACGCCAAGGATCAGGGAATTATGTCCCCTTTTCTCGGCATTCCGGCGTCAACAGCTGTATCATTAGCCAAACTTCACCAGAGGTTCGGCTCGCCTGTTGTACCGTCTTTTATTACGCGCAGGGGATATTTCCGGTTTCTTATCCAGGCCGGTCCGATGCTGGACATGACACACTGCGGAGAACAGGAGATTGTTGACGAATGCAACAGGATTATTTCGCAAAAAATCATGGAGCACCCTGAACAATGGCTTTGGCTGCACAACAGATGGCGAACAGTGAAATCCTGATTCTCAGCGATGGTAAACCCGGTCATTTTCACCAGAGCCTCGGGTTGGCTTTGAATCTTGTTGAACGCAGCCAGGGAAGCACGATCAATACATTCACCATGAACGCAGCCCCTTCCATGGCCGGGCGCATATCCGCCTTCTGCGGCAGTCCTGAGCGCATCCTGCGCCAGTGCTTTGACGATGCTGAAAGCCTTATGTTTCAGGCCCGCAGGTGTAAAATCCTGATTGAAACCGGTTCCAGCACCGCCTGGGCTGCGATTGCCATTGGCAGGCTTTTTCCGCACCTGAAGAAGCTCCACATTCTGCAGCCGCCGTTCTACCGTCCGTTTTGCGAAGTGCTTTTACCGGAACATGATTCCCTGTGGATGAACAGGCCGAATGTCATGCGTTTTCTCGTCGGATTGGGAACAGTCAACCAGGCTTCGATCGCCCTTCACGCCGGGGAAGTGAGCTTGAAACTGCTTCGTTCGCCGGCAGGGGCCGAAAAGGGAGTGGCGCTTCTGATCGGTGGAAACAGCAGGTCATACAGAATGACTGTTGAAAAGGTGCTGCCCTTTGCTTCAGCATTTGTTTCAGCTGGTATGGAGGTGCTAATGACGACCTCCAGGCGCACTCCGCCGGATGTTGGAAATGCCTTGAAGCAGATGGCTACGCACCCGGCGTTCTGTCTGGCGGTTTTTGTCGATGAGCAGCCATACAATCCCCTGCCCGGCATGCTGGCC
>JAQTRI010000029.1:0-16477 GCA_028711905.1 Candidatus Wallbacteria bacterium
TTCAGAAATTATATCCGGTCCATTGCCTGATGAATACACTCTCACACAGCCCGCTCAGGCACTCGCCGCGCTCCTGGATCTTCCCCTCTTCCCCCGCACCAGGCCCGCCCTCGATCTCGCCGGGCCTTCCCCGGGCTCAGCGCGACTCGTGCCTTCGCTCCAGCGTATGCACCGGCTCGCTCTGGCCGCTCAGCCGGTTTTGATGTCTGTAACATTTGTCCTGCGGACAAATTAACAGCCATCAACATTTTGCCTCCAGCGCTCCAAATTTGCCCGCCCTTGCATTTTCGTCCCTCGGGACGACCCTTTCCTTGTTTTCGAAAAAATCGTCGCTTAAATCGCAAATTTTACATCGTTATTCCACGTGCGCTTCCGGCAAAACCAGGGCAAGCCGCTCGCAGCACGGTCCGCGCCGCCATCCTGGCGTCACGGCCCCTGCTTTGCTCGCTGTCCGATAATGCGTCATTATCGGACCTTGCCCTTTGCTCACCGGCTTCCTGCGGCCCTTCGGGTAAACAAAACCATGTTTTGTTTACCACGCTCGCCTGGTCTGGGTGCGTTGCGCAATAGGTCTTTGCTGTTTCAAATACTTCGCTAATCTGATACCTTGTCGGAAATTTTATTGAGATTCCTTTTTACCTTTTCTAATTTTTGTTCATACTTTGCTTTTTTCTCTTCGTATTTCTTCACCTTCTCTGCATATCGTTTCCTCTTGCTTGAACTCGATGCATTGTTCATTTTTGTTCTATATTCGCTTATTGTTTCTTCATACTCATGTATTTTCTGGGCGTAACTTTCTGCTTTTCTAATGTTGCTGGTAAAAAGTGCCGTGTACTCAAGCAGTTTGGAAAATAATCCTAAAAGCGGCACTTCTTCGACAAGGCCATTTGCAGAAAGCTCATGTATTACGCAAGCCTCATAAAAAAAATCGGACCTGCATTCAAACATTACATCCCCGTCAAGGTCTATTACTATTTCGCCGGGCGTGCAGGTTATGTTGAAACGCGGGTCGACGTTTATGCAACTGTAGGATTTCAACGCAGTGCTGCAATATTTCGCTTCATCCATTGCGTCTTCGCTTAAGTCTAAGTCGTCTGCCAGTATTTCGTTGCTGTCATTTTCAGGAGCATACAAGACGAAAAAATTTTGCTTTTCGGAATTTGTGGTGGTACTTCCCCCTGACACACCTGCTCCTTTTGTTCCACAGCCCGCACAAAGAGAGAGGAAAATGGCCCCAGCAAGAATAGCAAGGAAGCATTTCATCGTGCCCTCCGTATAGAAAATAATCTATAATAATTCTATAAATTTTTTATATATAGTCAAGCGATTTTTGACATCTAAACCTATATATGCGATAACTTTAGTGAAAATCGATTTTAGGAGTGTTTAGTATGAAGAAAAAGCTTCTTTTAAATCTTTCCCAGGAAGAATACGATTTGGTTAAGGACAAGGCTAAAGTCGAGCAAATGTCTATGACTACATACATGAGGCATTTGATTCGGTCTATTGAATTGACCAGTGATCTCAAAGACAAGCGAGGTTTTCACACAAAAATTCGTTCGAGATCGTCCGAATAGCATCGTGCTCGTTCCCGTGAACAAACATTAGGTCCCTCGGTCCTCCATCTCCTCAATAATTGCTCATCAAAATCTACTTTTTGCGGTCGATAATTCTGTTGGAAATCCTGACTTTCCTTAATTATCAAGGCCTGCATTATTTGGCACGGAATGTGCATAGTAGCGCAATCAAGAGCAGCAATATCGGCACTTCCCGTGTTTGTCATGCAGGCCCGTGCCTGTCTATAATGCCAGTAGGAAGGGGATTAAATCTGAAAAAAAATGAAGTAATCAAGTGCATTCCGGAGGATATCCGCCGCCTTTACGAGGTTTACTCCTTCCGTAATGCAGATACCGTGTTGGCCCACACAGCGCCCGATCAATTTGCTGATATTCTCTATGCTTTGGCAAATTTCAAGCTCACAGTCGCTATGATCAAAGCGCCTGGCGGCAACGAATCCGGCATTCCCAAAATATTCAGCTCACTTCTCCGGCCTCGTGACTGGTTTGAAACCAAAATTCAATGTGACCTGGTCATCAAACAGGGAATCTACAAACACACCAGCACCGGCAAATCAACGGAAAGAATAAAAACGATCAAAAAGCGCTATGTAGACGGACACAAGATAGATTATCTGAAAGGCCGCATCGCTCTTGACCTGGAATGGAATAGCAAAGATCAAACCTTTGACAGAGACTTATACGCCATGCGTGCTTTCTCCGAATGTGGTCTGATCGATGCAGGCGTTATCATCACCCGCTCCCAGGAGTTAGACGATGTTTTCACCGCTCTGGGGCTGAAGCAAAAATACGGCGCCAGCACTACTTGGATGGGAAAACTGAAATATCGCATTCACGCCGGCCGTAATGGCGGGTGTCCAATTCTCGCGTTTGGTATAAAAAAAGCACTTATCTCCGACTGGCCCGATAAAACCTGAGGTGTTCATGAAACAAGCGAACAAAGATTTTTTAACGCGCTGCAACGGAAATAAATTCAGCACAGTTCTCGCCGACCCGCCCTGGCAATTCAAAAATCGAACAGGCAAAGTCGCTCCGGAACACAAGCGCTTAAATCGCTACTCCACGATGACGCTCAAAGACATCAAAGAGCTTCCTGTCTCCAAGGTTCTCGAAGAAACTGCGCACTTGTACCTCTGGGTTCCCAATGCGCTGCTCCTTGAAGGGATCGAGGTTCTTAAAGCCTGGGGATTCACTTACAAAACCAACCTGGTCTGGCACAAGGTCAGGAAAGACGGCGGTCCTGACGGCCGCGGCGTCGGGTTTTATTTCCGGAACACAACCGAGCTCATCCTTTTTGGTGTCAAAGGCAAAGACGCCCGCACCCTTTCGCCAGGAAGGAGCCAGGTCAACATCATCAGGTCCATGAAGAGGGAGCACAGCAGAAAACCGGATGAAACTTATAATCTTATCGAATCGTGTAGCCCAGGGCCTTTTCTGGAGCTATTCGCTCGCGGCAGCAGGAAAAACTGGGTCACCTGGGGGAACCAGGCCGACGACTATGACATTACTTGGAAAACCTACGCCAACCACAGCCGCACTGACAAGAAAATATCAGCCGAGATTTATGCCGAGCAAGCCACCGGCTGAACTGTACCCGAGACACTACCGGTAGTAATTCTCGTCCCCGGTAACCCGCCGGATTTCAACAAATCCCGCAGTTAAGCGTTTTCCGCCCGCCTATAATAAACATTATGTGCTACTCGTTCGCTTTTTCTTCGACTCGGTTAACGGGCCCGTGCTTTGTTGATTTTCGCGCACACAGGGTTTTCCCCGTGTATCGAGCATCCTACAACATATCCGTTGGCATCATCGCCCACAACCGAATAAACTCCGCCTTCCGGGCATTTCGGCAGTCTCCCACCGGCCATGTAGTTTGTCAGCACCATAATATCACTGATCGCTTTAATGAATTCTCCCGGCACTTCAAGAAAATGCATCTCCAGCGCGGAATTCAGTGTAACCAGATTTCCCAGGCATTCTTTCCTTCGGAACTGCGCTTTCGTAAGAATTTCCCATCGCAGGGGCTCGTTTTTCAGACGCCTGTATCGCAGGACCACAAAATTACATTTGAACAGATAAACCGCTGCTGACAGGACGAAAACAACCATCGCGGCTGTAGCAAACTTTCTTTCCATCAGTCGAACGCGCTGCCGATCCACAGGTCATACGGAATCGGTTCCGTAATGTTCTGCACCACCTGGTCCTTGTCCACCCATAAATAGCGTTCAACCATAATCGCGTCAGCATGCAGAATCGTCACACCGTCTTTGTCATACTTCGGCTTCAACAAATCCTGATATTTCCCTCGTATTTCAGGCAGGCCGAACGAAATGTTGTAACATGCTTTGCCCCCGGCCTTTGTCGTGATCTCGCAAACAGCATCGAAATTAAAAATCGTATTACCGATCTTGGCCATGTAGCCTTTTTTCTGAAGTTCCACAAAGATAAACACCTCCTTCGTAACTCCGTTGATCGTTACGACTTTTGAGATGTTGTCCGTGGAATACCCGTTGTTGATCGTTGCGCCGATGAATCTCGGCTTGCCGGTCACACCGACAACATTCAGCGCCTGCAGCAGCTGTGATGCCGAACACAAACAATCCATCGCATTGTAAGGACTGTCCTGAGCGAAAAATTTCCAGGGGTCTGCGTAACCGGGTTGTGCAAATCCCGATATTCCGCTGTTCCCGTATGGTATCAATTCGCATAGCTTCGCCTGAAGCTTTTCCGCGATTTTTTCAGGATCCGCATCAGAAGACCCGAGCCAGGCAAACGTCAATTCCAGATTCTTTTTCGTGAACTGGTTCGGTTTCAGATAACACATTGTCGGCGTTATTTTGTCGTACCTGAACCCGCGCACCTGGCGACTGTCATCAGCCCACCCTGCCGCCGTCATCACCAGTAGCAGCAAACCTAAAGCAAAAGTCTTCATACATAACTCCTCGAACCGGATCGTATCGTCAATTGTATAATCAATATCCTTGCCGGTCAACATATTCACCGTCCGGTTCAATGCTATCCGTCCGCTATTTTCTGCCGATAAGATCAACATCCCTTTCAACCAAGGAGCCAACCCATGAATCAACCTTTAAACATCGCCCAGATCGCCGATCACTTGGGCATTTCCAAGACCGCAGTCTACAAGAGGATTAAACTTAACTTTCAACCCCTTAAACCACACATTTTCAAACAAAACAGCGTCACTTACATCAAACCCGAAGGACTGGCCCTCCTCGTTTCAACCCAGGATTCAACCACAGGTTTCAACCGGTTGAATGCCGATGCCTCTAACGATTCTCCCTCCTCCGGCACCGATCCTTTCAACCTCGCTTTCAACCAGTTGAATCAACAGGTTGAATACCTCAAAACCCAGGTCGAAGAAAAAAGCAGCCTGATCAGAACTTTGCTTGATGATCAGAAACAGGAGCGCGAACGCGCAGACACCATCATCATGAGCCTGACCCAGCAGGTCAGGCAGCTCACCGCCGGCAGCAAGACACCTGCCGCCACTCCGGCCGAAGATCCTGCTCCGGAGCAGCCTGCCCCAGCCCCAGAACCCACCACCCCGCCCGAGACCCCCTCCCACGTCACCACCATCGGCGACCTGATGAAACAGCGCGATCAGGAAATCCGCGACCAGGCCACGCAGAAAATCGCCCCCCCCCCGGATCAATCACCGATCGATCCGCCGACATCGGAAAAAATCACCGGCCTCCGCCGTCTCTTCCTGGAGCTGTTCAACCCAGTTGCGTTGCGCGGGAGGGTATAGTTTTGGATCTCGCACTACCTGTCTGCTCGAGGGTAATGATCAAAAAATTCACCGTCTGCGCATTTCTTCGGTCAAGGTTCCGGTTTCCAGAGTTTGCTCTCCAGTATGTTTTGTGCAGTCCAAGTATATGTTGTCTTTATTTGCCGGGGCGTCTAAGTTATACGAGTACTTCCCGTCAGGTCCGGAGCTGAATAAAATCTCCCGTGTCGCGTCATAAAGAGCACGATTCCCCCATTTATCATCAGGGATATCGTATGGTCTGAATCTTCTGATTTCATTCAGTTCTCGAATCTTTCCGTGCTCAATTTTGAATCCTACCACAATATCTCTGAATGATCGCAAAGTCATGAAAGTCCCTTCCCGTTTCGTATACCTCTTCCTGAACATTCCTGTCCAGGGATCCCCGAAAAAGGCAAGAATCTGCCAGCGAAAAACAATGCACGCTACAACAACCAACACATACCAAGCATACCATAGGTAACGAGTCGGATAGCTCCATTTACGGGAGTTCGACATTGCCACCTTCTGATCCGAGCGAGTCAACGAGCGGAGTCTGATAACCCGCGTAATCCATGGCTTTGTACAAGGTTTTCTGATCTGTGACGTCTTTGTCAGATATGTATGAAAAAAAATTCCTGAAATATCTGGCTGCCTGATAAACAACTGGCGTGCCAACCCATCCGACCAAGCTTTCAGTTTTTGCCCATTCATTCCAGTGCTGCAGATGCAATCCTGTGTTGCAGGCATTTAATATCAGGAGTTTGATCTTATAACTTCCGAAATACAAATTGTTGCGAGTAACAATGTAATTTGGAGACAACCCCGATTCCCATTCTTGATGGTCTTGAAATACGAGTAATTCAATGCCGTTTTCTTCATATGATTGCGCGGTAAGATAAACCATTTCATAGTCAGACAAATCGAGTTTAGTCGGACTGTATTGGTCAAACTGTTCTTTGCTGGGCACATAGAGGCATCTGGCGCAATAAACTTCATTGATCAGCTTTTCCGTCTCCCTGACAACATCAAGCGCATAATCCATGGCAAGTTGATAGATACCAAAAAATTTAGAAATTTCTTGCAAGATGCGCTTGTCACGCTCATTTTGTTTTACTCTGCCGTTCTGCAGGGCGCAAATGATCAAAGCCGGTTTTTTGATCAAGATTTTTTTCGTAGTGCTATTCTGGCCAGAGTCCTTGTATTCGATTGAAATCGATTTTGACTCGGGCTCGTCTCCTGGTGCGATTTTTATGATGATTCGCTCTTTCCCGTGCAGATTTATCGTCTCTTGCCCATACTCCTTGTTCACCGGCACAACGCATTCTGACTGAAACACTCCGGTTTTGATCTTGGTACAGGTCATGTCCTTTTCCTGCACACTGGTTTTCACTTTCACTGTCACTGAATCCTGCCTGGCTCCAAAATCAACGACACGGACGAACATCTTGGTATTCTTCGTTACGTAATCCTCAGGATTCAAATCCTCGCAATCGCTCTTGTTGAACACCTGGTTCGACGCTGCATACATGTCTACTCTGGTCTCACTCGTGCCATACCCCGGGCCTTTCCAGATCGGCACTTCCAATGAAATTACTTCACCGGAATAGTACAAATCGAACTTCATCTTTTCCGTGCCCGGGACAGTCTGCTTGAACCTCTTGGCAACGATGTCGCCCTCAGTCGACGGCAGCGGATACCTGACCTCGATTGTTGAAAGATGGTCGGCAGCAGAGAAAATCTTGCTGTTGATATCGGTTTCTTCATACACGATTTCGGTCTCGTGCGTATGCGCCGGACCCCAGAAGCTCAACTTGATCTGGTCCGGATTTTCAATGGTGTAATTCGTGTTGAACTGCAAAGTCATTGGTACGGGTGTTTCAGCAGCCGGCGGCGGCCCGCAGTCAGTGCCGTCCCACGGCACATACATCGGCGCGAACTTGATGCGCCTGCCGTCTTCATTCACCAGACAGATCGGCACCTGGTTGTCCCCCTCGATCCAGATATACGGCTCCACAGCCTTGTTCCGGCCTTTTGCTCCATACATCCCGGCATCCACCTTGCATTTGGCTGTGATAATCGTATCCATGAAATCACCGGTTCCGCTCTTGTAAGTCGCGGTATTTCCCTCGAATGAGAACACATGGCCGTCAGCCTCGTTGCCCGTGCAGGTCCACTGCCAGTCAGTGGCTGCTGATGCCGGCACTGAGGCCAGGGTATCGTCCGGATACACAATCGTGGCTGTAAAGGTCTTGCTTTCGCCCTGGGCAATTGTGTCGATCATGGGGTCGATTTTTACGCGCAGGAGTTTTTCTGCTTCGGAGTCACGCGCTTTACCGATGTAGTCATCATACCCCCAGTACTTGCCGTTGTAATCTTTGACGACCTTGGCCAGATTTTCATGCGCTGCCTGGAAATTTCCCAATTCGGTTTCGCATAATCCCAATCCCAGATATGCCTGCATGAAGTAGCTTTCCTGATAACTCTGCGGGATGTTGAGTGAGAAAATCCCATTGTACTGAGATTTGGCTTCTGCAAAAAGGCCCTTGCCGTAAAGTGCGTCGCCCTTGCCTAAGTGAGCGGACCAGTAATACCATTGCTGATTGCTGTAGGCACTGATCACTTGATCGAAAGCTGTAATGGCGTTATCGAATTCGCTGAGATCATTGAACACGAAACCCTTGAAGCCCAGAGAACCGGCCTTCTGCTGGTCTGCGTTTTCGTAAACCTGCACTTTGTCGAACTCCGGCAGCGACAGGCGCAGGTATTTTTCCCAGTTGATCCGGTCATTGGCGACTTCCAGGAACCAGTTACCGAGATCCCTGTAGTCCAGGGCGAGTTCCTGCTGGAAATAAGCCCCGGTCCAGCCTGTGGCTTCAGGCAGAGTCAGAAGTTTCCGCAGGTAACTTATTCCTGCCAGGTAATTGGTCTCCGTGTTTTTAACATCTTTTTCCAGGGCAAAGGATTTTCCAACCGAAACAAACAGCCTGCACAAGGACATGTGGACATTGAAAAAGTAACTCGTGCCTGCGGGGTAATCCCTTAAATACTGCTCATTGGCTTCTATGGCTTTTTGCAGATAGCCCCTGTCCAGCTTTAATACGCCGGTTGCCCAGTAATCACTGGAATAGAGCCGATCTCCGAGGTTATAGTAAAAATCAGCCTTGCTGATCAGCCAGTTTCCGGCAAACTGATGAGCCGGAAACTCCCGGCGGGCCTCATCGCAGATATCAATACCTTCCAGGGCATACTTTTTTTTCTGCTCCAAGTCCGTTACATACTCGCTGTACATCCAGCTGATCGTCTGATGAATTGAAATCGCCGAATGATAGGCATAAGGTGCTTCATCGGTCCCTTTGTAGTTTCTGGCAAGGTATAGGTATTCATCCCTGGACTGCAGCATGTAGCCAAGTCTTTTCTGCTGTTCAAGCCCGGTCAGTTTTGCGATGGTTTGAAAGACAGCGGCTATGGTTTCCTGAACGTCTTCCGGATCAGGCCATCCGCCGACATGAATTTCTATGCATTTCCGATAGGCAGGAACGGCCTTGAGATAATACTGCTCCTTGGCTTCATCGGTCAGTCCGGAGATTGCCGCGAGCTTGCGTTCATAGATTTCTCCTTTGTCATACCAGGCTTCCTGTATCACGGCTTGAAGCGTCAGAATCGGCAATATCCCGTCGATGTATGAAATCGCTTCCAAAAAAGCGCTCTCGTTCTGAGGATAGTCGTAGAAAAAGATGTACAGACCAGTCTTGTATGCGTTGCGCTGGTAAGGTTCCGGCTTGTCCTTGACCACGCTCTGCTTGAATGAGTCAACAGCCGACTGATAGTCCTTCAATGCCCGGTAGCACTCGCCTATGTGGTAGTAACAGCCCCACCCTGCGGCCAACCCGGGATCCATCACAATCACTCTCCGGTAAAGAGTGATTGCTTCCTGGTAATTGCCTGCATTTTGGGCCTGAGAAGCTTTGTTGTATACATCCTGGACTGTTTCGTCAGCTCTTTTGCCGACACAGAAAAAATCGTTCAGCTTCCGGTAAAGCGCAAATGCCAAGTCAATGTACTTCTTTTTTGTCGCCAGTTCGTTCAAGTCCCCTTTGACGAGATACTCATGCACAGCATCCCTGAATGCCTTGTTGACCTGCAGTCCGAAGAGATTGATCAATTCTTTAAGCGGGTTGCTCCATTCAGCGCAACTGACCTGAGCGGCCTGGGACTGGGCGATGATCCGCTTGATGCGGGCTAAGTAATCGCCTTGCTGTCTCTTGATGTTCGCCTGCAGCAGCAGTTCTTCGATCTTTCCTGCCAGCACGCCGAGCCCGTTTTTCTCGTTGTTCGTACCGTTTCTGAAACTGTCCTCAAATTGATCGAACAAATCGCCGTTCTGCTTCTTGATCTCTGCAACAATTTTGTCTCCGAGTACAGCCGCCTGCCGCTCATTTTCGTCAAGCGATGCTGCGTATACCTGCTCGGCAGCGTCTTTGGCCGCTTCATCGGTCAGAGTTTTGGACAGGTGCAGGGTCCAGAGCGAGGTGTTGATCAGCCCTTTCAGGCTGTCCAGCTCAGGAGCGATCGTCAAGTGATCCGGCGCAGGAGCCGGATTGGGTAGAACCGGCTGGCCGGGAACAACCGGGAAAGAGGACGAGCGCTGCGCAAAACTCGAAGATTGAAATATATCAGGTTGAGAGGAAACAATAATCGGCGCGGCGAAAACCGCAATGGAAAGATGCAAAAGCAAGAACAATACGCAAAACTTATAAGCCTTTTTCATGCTCTCTCCAGGAATGGTGATACATCTATTTTACCCGATCCCCGAATAGTTTCCAGTTACAATTTTCTCTGCGCCTGGCTCTCCGTCAAAAACGGATTACTCCTCTCATACTCCATCGAGTCATAATTCGTTGCCGTATTGATATAAATCTCTGTCGTCCCTATATACTCATGGCCCAAAATCTTTTTCAATGTGAAAATCCGCATGCCGTTCTCATAACAGTGCGTGGCAAACGAATGCCTGAAACTGTGCGGAGAAAACACCCGGCCCATGGCCGTATACTTGGCTGCGATCCCGGTCTCATCCCCGGCCTTTTCCACCACCCTCCGGATCTGCCGATCCGAAATATCAAAAATCTTAGCTTCCAGCCCTTGCCCAAGCGAACTCTGGAAATTTTTGATCATTTCCAGAGTTCGCCCATCAATACAGGCGTATCGATCCTTTTCTCCCTTGCCGCCCCGCACAAACACCAGCTTAGTATCCCAGAAAATATCGCAGAACCGCAGCTCAGCGATCTCCGCGATCCGCACGCCTGTCGCATAAAAAACCCTGATGATCAGCTTGTTCCGCGGCCCGTTGGTCTCATCATCCTGGTAATACTCAAGCAACTTCTTGCATTCTTCCCGCGTCAGCACAGCCGGCAGCAGCCTGGCCAGTTCTGATTGTGTAAGGGCCTGCGCGGTCGGGATTTCTTCAGCAAACTCAGCTTTCAGCTCATCTTCCCAAGTCCTGGTCGTCAAATTTCCTTCATCCATCCCAATGTCCGACTTTCTGTAGTATTTGCGGACATTATATAACAAATGCTTCTTTGGTATTGAAAATGTCCTCATTACTTCCGTTCTCGCTGTGCTCCAATTTTCTGTTTCCCCCTCTCTGGAAAATTTCCAAAAAGACAACAACAACTCTTTTTCACAATAAAATTAGTTCTTGCGCGTGCGCGCACGCCAGTTGTTGTTATTTTAATAATCTTAATATTTTTAGGAAATTATATTGTGTTGTTGCGTTATATTATATGGCTTTTAATGTGGAGTTTTTTGGAGCCTGCGGTGGAGTTTTTTGGAGCCTGCGGTGGAGTTTTTTGGAGCCTGCGGTGGAGTTTTTTGGAGCCTCTTGTACACCTATTGAATTACGGTCGTCCGCAACTGCAAATGACTTTCCGGTGGAGCTTTTTGGAGCCTGGTAATTTGGTTCGTGCTTAATCGGTGGAGTGGTGCTTCATCAAGTTCTCCACGCCATGCTATAATTTCCGAAAACATATTGTAGCAATTTATTGAGAGGGTGATCCCGTGAAGGTCAAGCTGTCTGTTATCGCCAACAAGCCATCTGCCATGATCCAGACCAATGCCGGCGGGCTCTCCCTGACTCAGCGCAAGCTTGTCAATTCGCTGATCCATGTTGTCCAGAAAGAGGGGGACAAACCCAAATACTGCTTCCCAACGGCCCTTTTGAAGACCTGGTGCGGCATTACACGAAGGGGCAATGATGATCTGAAAGAACAGCTTCGCGGCCTTATGAATATTGTGCTGGAGTTCAACTATCTCAACAAGGACAACAAAAAAGTCTGGGAAGCCGGGGTGCTTCTTTCGGTGGCCAAAATCGAAGAAAACAGCCTTCTAACCGAGTTCGAGTTTTCCAGTATGCTTAAGGACAGAATCCTGCATCCTGACATGTATACACCCCTTGATGTTGTCGTTATTTCCGGCATGAAATGTAAGTATTCCATTGCGCTTTACGAGCTACTAAAGGATTATCTCAACTCCCCTACATTCCCCAAACTTACACTCAAGCAGTTCAGAGACCTGATGGGGGTTGAAAAGCATATGTACAGAGCATTCCGGGATTTGAAGCGGAATGTCATCGACAAAGCTGTTCAGGAGATAAATGAAAAAACAGAGCTTTCCTGTTCGTTCAGGTTTTCACGCGAGGGCGGCAAGCACTACAAATACATTACTTTCACTGTCGGAAAAAAAGATATCTCCGCGCTCGAACCGAGACCGGCCGGCCTTTTGCCCCTTGAAGACAAGCACGAACTCCCGGAAGACATCATGGAAATCATCCCCGGCAAATACCACATTCCCGCGATCATCGAGCAATTGAAGCAGTACTGCGATTCTGGCCACGACACCGACTACATCACATCCAACTTCATTTACGCAACCAACAACTGCCGCGAGAATTTCCCCGCATACCTGAAACTGTCCCTGAAAAACGACTATGCCCGGGCCGAACGGGAAATCAAAGCTGCCGAATCCGCGGCCGCAGTCGCCAAATCAGCCCAGGCTGAGCACGATCTTGAAAGGGAAAATAAGGTCAGAGAAGAACTTATGCGCGCTGTTAAAGCCCTTCCGCAGGAGCAATACGACCAGCTCCGCCGGCGGGCAGTTGATGATCTGAAAAAGTCCCCCATTCCTTCCTTGCGGAAAAAGGCTGATGATGAGTCTGCCATCCACGCTTGGATGGTGGATTTATATGGACAGCAGGTGTGAGGATTGTAAATGGCCCGGAATCAAGAGGTAGTGACTCTGTCGTTTTTGGAAAAATTTAAACTCGGGATAACAGTTGGTTCTGTTGTAATAGGCACGGTTCTTGCGTTTTACGCGACCATATATACCGTGATTGATTTTTTTGTAGTTCCAAGCATGGCCGAAAAATTTCCTCTTCTCATGGCTGATTTTATTGAAAAAAATTATAGAGTCCGCTTTTTCCGATTTGAGGATATTGTGGGAGAAAACGAGCTTTTGTTAGAAGATATACCAATAGCAAAAACTGTTGCGGTTTATTGGGCTGGTGTGGTTTATCAGCGGCAAGGTGAAGTTTATTACATTGAGGACAACAGATTAAAGTTCATTGAAGATAAAACCGGCACTTTGAAAGATTTTTGGCAGGTACACAAAGATGGCAAAGACGCAGTTATGCGTGTTGAATACTATGTTGATCCCAGAAGAAATTAAGAGTGCTTTCTAACAGAGGGGCCCGTTAATTTTTGATGTAACTTTACCATCGCCATCGTATCCTGCCCGCAATATTTCAGCAGATTCTCCCTGATCTTTTCCATCTCGTCCGCGCTGTACTTCCCCAGGGCCATGTATGCGAACGCAGCCACGGCCGCATCGCCTTCCCCAATTTCTAAGCCCTCATAGCTCATGCCCGGCACCAGTACAGGCAGCACTTTCTTGATCGATGTGCTGCCGTGAAAGCCCGGATGATAGTAATTTTCGCGGATGATTTTTTCCAGGTCCACTAAGCGCGTGATCAGGCCCTGCAGATCTTCGGCCAGATCCGGGAATAGTCCGCACAGCCCTGTGACAATCGTCTTTTCAAAGCTTGTATACACGATGATGCTTCCTTCACCGGCAAGATCCCGGAGCAGATTTTCCGCAAGCATCCGCCTGCAGTCCATGTTGGGATCTGCCAGAAATTCTTTGTGCCCGATTGCTTCACCAGGTCCGGAGCACAGATGAATCGAATATTGCGTTACAATCTGCTCGTGCGGTGCTATGTCCGGATATAGCGGCAGCGCGGTTTTCACGGTTTCAAAATCCAGATAGAACGCCGGCCAGGTCACTTTGGCCAGCTCGTCTTTCAGCGCATCTTTGCGGATGATTTCCGCGCCTGCCTGCACGCTGTCCCGGACCATTGCCTGCTGCTTTGTGAGCTGAAATGATTCAGGCAGATCCTCGATTCTCGAGATCTTCAGCTTTTTGAGTTCATCGAATTTCTGTCGGCTCAGCCTGGGCAGGTCCAAAATGTGATTTTCTATGTCCTGGCCCGTACATGTCCGGAAATATTCGCAAGCCTTACATCCCATGATCAGCGCCGGTTTCGGCTGTTTTCCGGCAAGCACAGCTTTCTCGATCCCCGGCCTGGCCAGGTCGAATTTTTCCGCAATCGATTTAACTTCCTCCTTGCATTCCAGCTCTACAAACAATTCGCGGCTGCTCAAGCCCTTCCTGAATTCGTGGCTTATCAGCAGAAGCGCCGCTTTGTTGATGCGAATTCCCGAGGCCGAAAAAATCGATAAAGTGTATGCCAGGTCATTCTTCAGTTCCGGCTTCTCATTGACGCTGGACTTCACCTCGTAGAGATTCCAGCCGTCTCCGGATCTCTCGATGATGTCCGCCCTGGCCACGCAGTTTCCAGCAACAAAAGCCGCCTCGAAAAGTGCCGGCACATCCGGATTTTCCATGATGGAGGCGGTTTCGGCTGCAGCGGCCCTGATGTTCCGGTCGCTGATCAGAATGCCGTCCGGCCACAGCTCCCGCGCCCGTTTCCCGATTTCCATCCCTTCCTCGATGCGCAACTGTTCCCCGAGCGAAGGCGCAGCGGCAGTTTCCCGCATCATCCGCCAGGCCCGGGTTTTGCATGCAAGAGCATTTGTGAAAATGTTTTTGGTGATCATTCAGAAATTATATCCGGTTCGCCGCTTGATGAATACACTCTCACACAGCCCGCTCAGGCACTCGCCGCGCTCCTGGATCAATCCATCTTTCACTGCACTAGGCCCGCCTCGATCCCGCCGGGCCTTCCCCGGGCTCAGCGCGACTCGTGCCTTCGCTCCAGCGTATGCACCGGCTCGCTCTGGCCGCTCAGCCGGTTCGCATTTTGCCTCCAGCGCTTCAAATTTGCCCGCCCTTGTATTTTCATTCCTCAGGACGACCCTTTCCTTGTTTTCAAAAAAATCGTCGCTTAAATCGCAAATTTTTCATCCATATTCCACAAGCGCTTTCGGCAAAACCAGGGCATTGATGCCCGTAACTCATTGACTGAATGGTCAATGATCAACGGTCATCAAGCTCGCAGCACGGTCCGCGCCGCCATCCTGGCGTCACGGCCCCTGCTTTGCTCGCTGTCCGATAATGCGTCATTATCGGACCTTGCCCTTTGCTCACCGGCTTCCTGCGGCCCTTCGGGTTAACAAAACGATCGTTTTGTTAACCTCGCTCGCCTGGTCTGGGTGCGTTGCGCGGGGCTGACAGATCGGCATAGAATCTTTTGCGCAGGTGCGTCCGGCTTTGTCCCCCCCGCCAATGTTATTTATTCGGGCAAAAACCATTTACTCCCGCCCGTTTTTCTATTACACTTTTCCCATGATGTGCACTGATGATGACATGACTGCAAAGCTCCGTGAATTGGGTACATTCGATGTCAGTTCATTCAAGAACGCCATCGAATCCTTGCAGAATTATCAAAATACTTTTTCACGAAATGTAGGCTCCATTTCTTCTTTGGTCGAAGAAATCAATCGTGTCAACAAACCGGCATTAGCAAAACAATTCGCCCAGTTTCGTGACGCAACTGTTTCGATCAAAAAATCACTATCTCCTATTCAAGATTCTCTCAAAACAATTCAATCGCAATGGTCTTCTAATAATGTTTCCATTGTCGACAGCATTAAGAAAGCGCAGGAAGAATTTCGATCGTTTTCTGCCCAGATGTCTGCTATTTCTTCTTCATTTCAAAACATTCAGAAAGTATCTTCTCTCCCTAATACACGCGCGGTTCAACTTTTGTGTCAGCTGAGTGAGTTAAAGTCGTCTTTAAGTATCCCTCCATCTCGTGATGATATTGCTCGTCTCCAACATTTCACCAACTTTGCAATTTCCGATCCTCCCGTGTTGCAATCTGGCCGCGATGCATTGCCTGCTGTTCAAACTTTGCAAAATCAGCTGATTGAGGCTGTAGATGAGGCCGGTAAACACGGTGGAGGTGACACCGCTGGCGTACATGCCTACAGGGGTGTTGTTATAAGCGTCATTAGCGACCTTGTTTTCTTTCTTCTGGCTTTATATTTCAGCGAACTCAGTAATCAAGAAATCATCTCACATTTTAACTCAGCATTTCGGCAGCGTATTATGCGGCCTGTACAGTCTACGGTTCCTGTTAAATCATCTGTTATCCGAAAAAAAGTGGCTTGTAATTCTCTTCATGTCCGCGAGCGCCCTTGCAAGAAGTCTCGTTCTCTTGGCTACTTGCATTTAAACGATGTTGTAACAATCCTCCATAAAAAACGCAATTGGAGCAGGGTCGAAACCAAAGCTGGTAAAGAAGGATGGGTTTTTTCTCGCTATTTAGCTAAAATCGACTAATCTTCTCTTGGTCCCTCGGTCCTCCGTCTCCTCAATAATTGCTCATCAAAATCTACTTTTTGCGGTCGATAATTCTGTTGGAAATCCTGACTTTCCTTAATTATCAAGGCCTGCATTATTTGGCACGGAATGTGCATAGTAGCGCAATCGAGAGCAGCAATATCGGCACTTCCCGTGTTTGTCATGCAGGCCCGTGCCTGTCTATAATGCCAGTAGGAAGGGGATTAAATCTGAAAAAAAATGAAGTAATCAAGTGCATTCCGGAGGATATCCGCCG
>JAQTRI010000029.1:16577-16711 GCA_028711905.1 Candidatus Wallbacteria bacterium
TCATCAAGCTCGCAGCACGGTCCGCGCCGCCATCCTGGCGTCACGGCCCCTGCTTTGCTCGCTGTCCGATAATGCGTCATTATCGGACCTTGCCCTTTGCTCACCGGCTTCCTGCGGCCCTTCGGGTAAACAAA
>JAQTRI010000382.1 GCA_028711905.1 Candidatus Wallbacteria bacterium
CACGCTGATCGGAGAGGCTGCGTCAATGACGATTGCTTCAGGATTGATTTCCATGACATGGTTGCGCAGCAGATCGACACCTCTGGCATCAGCGCTGTCGATCTTGTTGATGACTATGGCGTGAGCGCGGCGGAAGTTGGTTTCTCCAGGGTAATAACGGAGTTCATGGCCGGCGCGATGCGGGTCAGTCACTACAATTTCCAGATCCGGTTTGAAGAAGGAAAAATCATTGTTTCCACCATCCCAGATGATGACATCAGCTTCAGTCTCGGCCTGCCTGAGGATCTTCTCGTAATCAACCCCGGCGTAAACAACGACTCCGGCCATGATGTGCGGTTCATATTCTTCCCGCTCTTCAATCGTACAGTGGTGCTTGTCAAGGTCTTTGAGGGTAGCGAAGCGCTGGCAGACCTGCTTGTTCAGGTCACCGTAAGGCATGGGATGGCGGACAGCCACCACTTTCTTCTTTTTATCGAGAAAATACCGGCATACAGCTCTGGTAGTCTGGCTTTTGCCGCATCCTGTGCGGACTGCGCAGACAGATACAATGGGGCGCGAAGATTTCAGCATGGTATGGTCAGGCCCGAGCATGCGGAAATCAGCACCTGCTGCAGTAACAATGCTGGCGCGATGCATAACATATTCGTGGGTAACATCGCTGTATGAAAATACCACCTGGTTGACACCGAGTTTGAGGATGAGGTCAGTGAGTTTTTCTTCCGGATAAATCGGAATGCCTTTGGAATATCCTTTTCCCGCCAGTTCCTTTGGATAGCAGCGACCCTCAATATCCGGAATCTGGGTGGCTGTGAAAGCCACAACCTCGTAAAGGTCATTGTTGCGGAAATAGGTGTTGAAATTGTGAAAATCCCTGCCGGCTGCTCCCATGATGAGCACCTTGATTTTACTTGTCTTGTTTGCCATTGCAGTACCTCCGTCAGAATTTGATTAGTATTTCTCTCAGTATCTCTACACCCTGGGAAATCTCATCGGTGGTGGCGGTCAGAGGCGGGCTGAGCACAATGCCGCGCCTGAAACGGTCCCAGCGGAAAACAATCCCGAAGCTTGTGGATTTCTGCAATACTTTTTCCACGATATCGCTTTTCAACTCGATAACTGCATACATGCCAAGAGTGTTGAGGGACTTGATGTCGCAGTCCTTGAGGCGGTTGAGTTTATTCGAGAAAAAATTGATTTTATCCTTCAGTTCATCACTCGACAGCTGCATCAGGTTCTTTTCAACTTGCAGCAGTGTAACCTTTGGGATAAGGACATTATTCCGGCTCAGCTTTCTTGGACCGATATTTTTGGGGATTCCCACAAGGAAAAAGGGAAGGCCGTTTGCCCAGTTGCTTCCGCCGAGTACCATGGATGGCTGGGATGCGCTGTTCTCAAAGGAAAAAAGAGTTCCAAGGCGCAGGAAAGCCTGATGCGGTTCCCAGACGGCCCAGAAAATGTTTTCCTTGTGTAAATGTTCAGGATAAGCATCCGGAAGCAGCGAAAGCGGGGTGGAACGAAAATACTCTCCGCAAACTGCGGTCTGGGAAGATGTTTCACACCAGTTGTCCAGGAACTCGTCAAAGTGAAACAGGCAGGCTTTACTGCAGGAAGTGATGTCAGGGCCCTCTTTGCAGGAACCGCAATTCCATGGTTGAAAATGGAAAGTTCCGGCCATCAGGGAGCTGACATGTCTGTCAAAAGAAACAACGGATTTGCGGTTAAAGGTGTCTGATATCTGAAGAGAAAAAAATGAGAGCGCTTCGGAGAATTCGTTAAAGAAATAAAAGCTGAAATGCCCACCGGACAGATGCGAAATATTTTCTGAAAGCCGTTCCAAATCCTCTCGTGTAGAGAACACTTGGCAGTCTCCGGTTTGAATGGGGTCATACCCCATGGGAAAACATCCGCCTCCAGAGGTGAAGTCCAGGTATTTCTTTCCGTCCCGGTCGCGCAGATATGGACCGGTATCCGGCGCAAAGGATTCGCCGAGGGTTAATTGAAGTTTCATGAGGTCATTGTAAAACAGGAACGGTAAAATTTCAACTACTGAGTAACAGGTAATTTGTTATACTGGATTTCTGACTTGAGCGGATAAATCCGTTTGCCCGAAGCTCAATGAAGGGATATCCGGAAATGGAAAAAAGCCTACTGTTTCTGCTGCCTTCCAATATCGGGGATCTGGTGCTGGCCACTCCAGTGATGAGACATCTGTTCAACATCATGCCGGGCGCTGTATGGGACTTATACGGGGGGCAAGCTGCACTGGCACTGATTGAGAAGCATTCATGCGTAAGGCATGTTTTATATTCAGCGGATTTTGATGACGCAAAAGGCAAATTGGCACTGTACTGGAAATTGCGTCAATATGAATACGCAGTCATTGCAGACATGCGTAAGACCGCTTTGCCCTTCCTCCTGCCTGCAGATAAGAAATACTGGCGTTTCAGAAAAGGACGCTGCCATGCGGTTTATGATTTTTTCGCGGTGCTCGGGCCTGATCGACCTGCACGGTTCCCGGGTTTCCTGATTGCAACAGAGGAGAGCGACAGGCTGGCAGCGCTTGATATTCTGACTGAATGCAGGATTTCCAGGTCGCCGCTTCTTATCGGTCTGAACCCTGACGCGAATTGGGAAAAAAAGCGCTGGCCTTCCGAATTCTGGCCTGAACTGGTGCGGTTGATCAAGAGTTCTTTTCCTGAAGCGGTATTCTTAGTCACAGGCGGGAAAAAAAGAGTCGATTTCGGAATGAAGGATGTGTTTGATTACAGCGGTAAGCTCAGTCTCCGCCAGACAGCGGAACTTTTGAGTATGGCGCACCTTTTTATTTCCAACGACTCAGGGCCAATGCACATTGCAGCTGCGCTCGGAACACCCACGCTCGGCATATTCGGTCCGTCCCAGCCTCAAAGATATGCCCCTTTCGGAAGGAAACACGAATTTTACCAGAACAGGGCTCTGTGCAGCACTTGTATGACTGTGAATTGCGACAAGGACTTCTGGTGCCTCAAACACACTTACCCGGAAAAAATCGCGGAACTGGCTCTGGGCATGCTTTCACAGGGTCGTTCCTGATTTGATGCACAATGATGCTCAATGATACTGATAAAGTACTTGCAAAATTCAAAAAAGCGGGTTTAATTAAATCAAATATTAATGCGGGAGGAACAATGAAATTTGGAATGATGATGCTTGTCCTGGTGCTTGCCGGATTGATGACTAACCCGGTTTTTGCCTCAATCAACTCTTTTGCCGGTGTTGCCCAGGTGACGGTGTGCGCTGACAAAAACCTCGCTTCTATGCCTGAGGTCACAGTGCAGCAGAGCACGGATAAATTGTATTCAACGCAGGAAGAAGCCGATCAGGCCGCAAGAAAACTGCTCAAATCCGCTACTGACATGGCTGTGAAACAGGCCCGTGAAACCTGGCAGGTGCAGGTCAGCAGCAATCAGATCAAAATCACTGAAAAAAACACCTTTGTCAGGACCGTTCAGACAACCTCTGAAAGGGCTGAAATATTTTACCGTGGCATAGTGGCACAGGGCTTCATGTTTCAGTATAACGGCGAATCCAAAGTCGTTTTTCACTCCAGTGTCACTTCCGCATTCACCTCATACGACGAGGCCTGGAATGCCGCCAGAGCCATGGCAAAGTCCAATATGGACAGCGCTAAAGCCAAGATCTCTTCTGATTTCGGCGTGCCTGTCGACCAGATCGAGATGGTGGCTGTGAACTTTGATGTCGATATCACTGACAGGGATGATGAAAATTATGTGCCCCAGTTCCGCGGCATGGTTGTGCACGGCTTCTCATTTGAAGTCAATGGCGAGAAGAAATATGTGCAGAAGGCCGGGATCACCGAAGTGTTCGATAACTATAATGACGCCTGGCACGCATCCAGGGCCATGGCCAAGACCAATTTCGAGAACGGCAAAGCCGCTGTTGCAGCCGAATACAGCGTGCAGGTCGAGAA
>JAQTRI010000383.1:0-672 GCA_028711905.1 Candidatus Wallbacteria bacterium
CACACGCTTCTGCAGGTCGTAACTGTTGATCCTGATCGAGCCTGAACCGAGTTCCACGCCGTTCAGTACGAGGTCATAGAGCTTGCCGTGCACTTTGAGAGGATCTGATTCAAGAATATTCATGTGTTCATCGCGGGGGTGGGTAAAAATGTGATGCTTGGGAGCTATGCGGTTGTTTTCCTCATCGCGCTCGAACAGGGGAAAATTGTGAATCCACACGAATTTCAGATCGTCCGGGTTCTTGATCAGGGCTTCTTTCACAGCCAGAGTGCGGCGCAGTGACCCGAGAGCATTGGACGCGCGCTCGTAATCGGCGTCAGCCACCACGAACAGCACTCCTGTGTCGATTCCGCAGGCTGTGATCACCTTCTGCTGAATCTCCGGGCTGAGGAACTTGGAAATGCCTCCGTCAAGCTTTCCGCCCTCGATCTTCATGCAGGCCAGGCCGCCGATCTTGTATTCCTTCTTCAGCAGATCTTCCATTTCACCCACGGTCTTGCGCGAATACTGCTCGACAGGTTTCAGTGCCAGGCCGCCAATGCGTCCGCCTTTTTCGAGAACAGAGGCAAAAGCCTTGAATTCAGAGCCCTGCATCGCTTCGTTGAGGTCCGTGATCTCGAGCCCGTAGCGCAGATCCGGCTTGTCTGAGCCGAAGCGCTTCATGGATTCCGC
>JAQTRI010000383.1:682-3966 GCA_028711905.1 Candidatus Wallbacteria bacterium
AGAGGGATTTCGCGGCCCAGGGTTTCTTTCAAAGCGTGATGCACCATGCGTTCGCACAGGTCGTGCACATCCGGCTCATCGACAAAGCTCATTTCCAGGTCGATCTGTGTGAATTCCGGCTGCCGGTCAGCCCGGTTGTCCTCATCCCTGTAACAGCGGGAGAACTGGAAATAACGGTCCATGCCGGCCACCATCAGGAGCTGCTTCAGAAGCTGAGGCGACTGGGGCAGGGCGTAGAACTTGCCAGGTTGAACGCGGCAGGGCACCACATAGTCCCTTGCGCCTTCAGGCGTGCTTTTGATCAAGGTCGGGGTCTCTACCTCGTTAAATCCCTGAGCGATAAGAAATCCCCGGATCGAATGCGCCAGTTTCGAGCGCAGCACAAGGTTGCGGGTCAGGTTCGGCCGCCGCAGGTCCAGATAACGATAGCGCAGCCTGGTGTTTTCCACGGCTGTCTCGCGCTCTTCGATGACAAACGGGGGGGTTTCGCTTTTATTGAGGATTTCCAGCTGTTCCGCGCGCACCTCGACTTTGCCTGTGGCCATGGCCTGGTTGATGTTTTCCGGTGTTCTGGCGATCACTTCCCCGGATACTGCAATCACGAATTCAGCGCCCAGTTCCGTGGCCTGCCGACACAGTGATTCGTTTTTCGACGGATCGAAGACTACCTGGGCCAGACCGGAGATGTCCCGCACAACTATGAAGATCAGCCCTCCCAGGTCGCGGCGGCGCTGTACCCAGCCATTGAGAGTCACTTGACGGCCCAGGTCCTTATCAGTTAGAGATCCGCAGTAAACCGTTCTTTTAAGCATGTGCACCTCTGATGTTCTTGACTATCTGTTCGGCGTTGTCCAGTGATACTTTGCTTTCGGTTCTGGCGGCCAGGTCCTTGAGTACTGCCGCGCGCTCTTTGATTTCGGCTTCGCCGATGATCAGGGCGAAATGTTCGTTCATCTTGTCGGTCAGCCGCAGCTGGGCCTTCAGGCTCTTGTTGCGGAAGTCCATATCTGTTCTCAAGCCCAGCCTGCGCAGGTCGTATGTCAGGCGGAAGGCGGCTTCTTCAGCTTCTTTACCTAAAGCGATGACCCGCAACTCGGTGTTTTCGGTATTTTGGGGATCTGCGTTCTCGTTCTGCATGGTCAGGATGACGCGTTCCATGCCTGTCGAAAATCCAACAGCCGGAAGACGCGGGCCGCCCAGTTCGTGCACCAGGTTGTCGTATCTGCCGCCTCCACCCACAGCGTTCTGAGCGCCGAGTCCTGTGGAAACGAATTCGAACACCGTGCGTGTATAGTAGTCCAGCCCGCGCACTAAGGCCGGATTTATCTGGTACTGGATGCCGAGCAGAGCGAGTCCGTGTTTGACGCCTTCGAAATGTTCTCTGCAGTCAGGGCAGATGGAATCAATTGCGCAGGGCGAGCCTGACATTATTGTTTTGCACTGCGGGTTTTTGCAGTCCAGTACTCTGAGAGGATTCTTGTCATACCTGCGCCTGCAGTCCTCGCAGAGGGACTCCAGATTCCGCTCCAGAAATCCGCGCAAAGTGTCGCGGATCTCAGAGCGGCAGCCCGAGCAGCCGATGGAATTGAGGTTGATGATGACATTGGAAAGCCCCAGTTCGGCATACAACCGGCTGACTACAGAGATCACTTCCACATCCGCCCATGGCGAGGATTCCCCGTAAAGCTCGAGTCCGAACTGATAATGCTGGCGGAATCTCCCGGCCTGTGGCCGTTCATAACGGAACATCGGGCCGATGTAGTAAAGCTTGCAGCGCTCCTCTTTTTGATGCAGGCCATGCTCAATGTATGCCCGAACTGCTGACGCCGTGCCTTCCGGGCGAAGTGTCAGGCTGCGTTCTGAGCGGTCCTGGAAGGTGTACATTTCTTTGTCCACAATATCGGTTCCATCGCCGACTCCACGCACGAAAAGCTCGGTGGATTCGAAGATCGGGGTGCGTATCTCATGATAGCCATAACAGGCTGTCAGATCACGGATTCGTGCTTCCAGAAAGTGCCAGCGGTATGATTCCTCCGGAAGAATGTCGTTAGTGCCTTTAGGTTTATTGATCATGTTTATCTCCTGAAGCAGACTGTATTTCGAGTTTTTCCAGCACGAGCTCAGGTATAAGCGGAAGCTCACGGAAAGCAACTCCTGTGGCGTTATGCACTGCAGAGGCAATGGCTGGAGCTACTCCCATCAGAGGAAGTTCGCCGAAGCCTTTGGCACCGAACGGGCCACGGCTGTGCGGCTTTTCAAGGACAACTACATCGATAGGTGGGGCATCCATGGCAGTCGGGATGATGTATGTGGAAAATCCTGTGGTTTTCATCAGTCCGGCGGAATCATGCACGATTTTTTCAGTCAGGGCGTAACCGATGCCCTGCAGGGCTCCCCCCTGGATCTGTCCCTCCACCTGCTGGGGATTGACGGCTTTACCGACATCGAGACAAGCTGTAAGGCGGTCCAGATTCACGACTCCAGTGCGGGTATCGACAGTGACTTCGGCAATGTTCGAGGCATATGTATAGGTGAAATAGGCATCTCCCTGGCCGGTGTCCTGATCAAAAGATGTCGGGGGAGCAACATACCATCCGACCACCGACAGATTGATCTGCATTCCGTAGCATGCGGATCTGGCGATATCAGGCAGAGGTACCTTCTGATCAGGAGTTGAACGGGGAAAAACATATCCATTTTCCCAGGAAAGACTTTCCGGCTCTGTTCCAGGGAATTTCATTCCCAGCACCGGGATCAGTCGTTTTTTCAGTTCGCCTGCTGCTTCCAGCAGGGCATTGCCTGACATGAATGTAGCGCGTGAAGCAACAGTAGGTCCGGAATCGGGGACGCGGCTGGTATCAATTTCCAGGATTTTTATCTGATCGTATGGAACACCTGTGGCAGTTGAGGCCATCTGCGCAACCACAGTTTTAAAACCCTGTCCCATTTCCGTATGACCAACGGCTACTTCCAGGCTTCCATCCGTGTGCAACTGCATAAAGGCTCCGCTGCGGGCTAAGTGTTTGCCTCCAGCTCCCAATCCTACGCCGTAAAACACGGTTGACACACCGATGCCTTTTTTATATCTGGCACAAGTGCTGTTGTGTTTACTGTATTGATCAACTTTATCCTGGTAATGGCTTTTTTTGATTGCAGCTTCCATTGTGTCGACTGCAGCTACGGATTCTTTCAGAACCTGACTGGTAGCAGTGGCATCGTTTTCGCGCAGAAGATTTCTGCGGCGCACTTCAGCGGGATCAATTGAAAGGGCGAGGGCAATTGCA
>JAQTRI010000384.1 GCA_028711905.1 Candidatus Wallbacteria bacterium
CGTGGGAGTGGTGCACCTGCATGACCTTCTGGGCCGCGGTAAATTGCGGATCGAGGTCTGATCAATGCGCGATTCATTGAAAATTAAGGCTTTAGCTCTTGATGTTGACGGTGTGCTTACTGACGGCAGGCTGTATTATTCTGCTGAAGGCGAAGAAATGAAGGCTTTTCATGTTCACGACGGGTTGGGCATGAAACGCTGGAAACAGGCAGGGTACAAACTTTTCATCATTACCGGACGGAATTCGATGATTGTGGAAAACCGTGCCACTGAACTGAGTGTGGATGAGACTATGCAGGGGGTGAGCGACAAAAAGCTGGCCATGGAATTGATCGCGGGCAGGAATTCTCTGCGTACTGAAGAGATCGCTTTTGTCGGAGATGATCTTAATGATCTGCCGGCTTTCGGCTGTTCCGGTTTTGCCATGTGTCCGTCTTCAGCAGTTACCGAGGTTCGGGAATCGGTCGATCTCGTACTGCTGCACCGGGGCGGCGAGGGAGCTGTGCGCGAGGCAGTGGAGTTTCTGCTCTCAGCCAGAGGCGAATGGACGGGACGATAGAATCCCCCTCGGAACATTTTGTGAATTCAAGCCATAATTTAAGGAAGGTCGATCATGGAAGTATTGCTGCAATCCATTCTCAGTTCTGTCGGCAGGGCTTTCCCCTGCCAGTATGACGCTCAAGCCCTGTGCGAGATTCCCAAATCCGGGTTTGGAGATCTGGCCTGGCCCTGCTTTACAGTATCCAAAGAACTTAAGCGGCCGCCACAGCAGATCGCAGAAGGAGCGGCAGAAAGCCTGAATCAGGATGAAGCGCTGAAATCTGCCGGAGTTTTTTCAGTAAACGGAGGATATCTGAACTTCCGATTTCACGATGCCGCCATCCTGAAGGAGATTTTCGCTGAAGATGCCTCACAAGGCAGCAGGTTCGGTTATCGCTCTTCGTGTAACATCCGCACTGTAGTCGAATATTCGTCTCCGAACATCGCCAAGCCCTTCGGCATCGGGCATCTGCGCTCCACATCCATCGGTCATGCTCTGGCCAACATCATGGCTGCCTGCGGACATACGGTGATCAGCGTCAACCATCTTGGAGACTGGGGAACGCAGTTCGGGAAACTGGTATACGCTTTCAGGAACTGGGGCGATGAACAGAAGCTTTCCTCTTGCGCCATTCAGCATCTTTTCGAGCTGTATGTGAAGTTTCACAGCGAGGCTGAGGCGCACCCGGAGCTGGAAGACTGCGGACGCGAGGAATTCCAGAAGCTGGAGGAGGGCGATGCCGACAACAGGGCTCTGTGGCAGAGGTTCTGTGATATGAGCCTGACCGAATTCAAGCGGATTTATGCCCGCCTGGGCGTGGATTTCGATCACTACACAGGAGAGAGCTTTTACATCGACAGGCTTGGCGATACCATCGGCAGGCTCGATTCCGCGGGACTTTTAAAGGAGAGCGATGGTGCATGGATCGTGGACCTCACTGAGTTCGGCCTGCCGCCGGCTCTCATGCGCAAGAGCGATGGGGCCACCCTGTACCTGACCCGTGATCTGGCAGCAGCCATTTACCGGCGCGAATTCCTCAAAGCCGATTACATTCTCTATGTTGTGGGCTCTGAGCAGAAGCTGCATTTCCAGCAGCTGAAGGCAGTGATCAAAAAGCTGGGATATGACTGGCATGACCGTGTTATCCACATAGATTTCGGGTTGTTCCGCTTTTCAGGCGAGAAAATGTCCACGCGGAAAGGGAAGGTCATTTTCATGGAGGATGTGCTCAATGAGGCTGCCCGAACCGTCCAGGAAATCATAGCGGAGAAGAATCCTGACCTGAAGAACCGCGATGCAGTGGCTGAAAAGGTCGGTGTGGCCGGCATTCTGTTCGGCGATCTGGTTAATGAACGCATTAAGAATGTGACTTTCGACTGGGAAAAAATGCTCAATTTCGAAGGTGATACCGGCCCATATGTGGAATACGCCCATTCCCGGTGTATGAGCATACTGAAGAAGGCCGGGGAGGCGGAGATAAGGGAGATAAGGCAGGAGATATGTTTATCTCCTGTTGAGCGCGACCTGCTGAGGGAGATTTTCGTGTACTATCTGAAGATCGAAAAAGCCGGGCAGCAGTATAAACCCCATTTCATCGCTGAATCGATGCTGCAGATCTCAAGGAACTTCAACCGTTTCTATACCCAGTGCCCCGTGCTTAAGATAGAGGACGAAGCCCTGCGCAGTTTCCGGTTGTCGCTGGTGAATCTGACCGCCGATGTTATTGAAGGCGGCCTCGGGCTTCTGGGGATTGCTGTTCCCGGCGAGATGTGACAGTCAGGATCTGCTGTCGCTCACCACAAGCCCGTCCTTCAGTTCCACGATCCTCTGGGCATTGGCTGCAATGTCACGTTCGTGGGTGACAATGATCACGGTTTTGCCCTCTCTGTTCAGGTCCCGGAAAATGGCTATGATTTCTTCTCCTGACGCTGTGTCTAAGTTCCCTGTCGGCTCGTCAGCCAAGATAAATCCGGGGTTGTTGATCAGTGCCCTGGCAATGGCCACCCTCTGCTTCTGACCGCCTGAAAGTTCGTTCGGCAGGTGCGATATCCGGTCGCCAAAACCGACCCGTTCCAGCATGGCCCGCGCCCTTGAGGCGCGCTCTTTTCTGGAGACACCGGCGTAGAAAAGGGGCAGGATTACATTGTCTAAGGCTGAATAGCGTGTCAGGAGATTGAATGACTGAAACACGAACCCGATCTCCCGGTTGCGGATCTCGGCCTGGCGGCTCTTCGGCAGAAGACCGATGTCCTGACCGCGGTAAAGATAATTTCCGTCTGTAGGCCGCGACAGGCAGCCGAGTATATCCATCAGCGTAGTTTTACCTGAGCCGGATTTTCCCATGATTGCTAAAAATTCTCCGCTCTCAACTTCGAAACTGATTCCGTCGAGAGCCTTGATTTCGACCTTTCTCGAGGGTCGGAACACTTTTTTAACATTCACGAGTTTGATCAATGCATGGTCAGTACTCATTACTCGTACCTCAGGCATTCGATCGGGTCCAGTCGCGAAGCCTTGAAAGCCGGATAAATGCCGAACACAATGCCTGTTACCAGCGAAAAAACTATGCCTGCCACGATTGAACCCTGAGAAATCACCACAGGGATTTTTGGAACCTGGGAAATGCCGAGTACTAAAAGCACGCCGAGACCGATGCCGCCGAGTCCACCGAGGAAGCACACAGTCATGGTTTCGATCAGGAACTGCCAGATCAGGCTCCAGGTTTTGGCTCCGACTGCCACGCGGATACCGATCTCCCTGGTGCGCTCAGTGACGCTGACCAGCATGATGTTCATCACGCCGATGCCACCCACAATCAGGGATAGTGCGCCTATGGCCCCGATCACCAGGGTCAGGATCGTCAGGATGCGGTTGATCTCAGCCAGCTGCTCGCTTAAAGCCTCGACCTCGTAATCATAGCGGAACCCGGTCTTGGCGCGCAGCACGAGTTCCACGCGCTTGAGCAGCTCCTTGAGTTCCATCTTCATGCCTTCCTCACTGCGTTTGCAGGACACCCAGTAGACATTCCGAAGCTGGAAGAGCTTCTGAGCACTGGTGTAGGGGATGAACACCTCCACCTCATCGCCTGTGTCAAACAGCTTGCCTGCCTGCAGGTCTTCCTTGAGAATGCCCACGACAGTGAAGGGCTGCATGTTGATCTTGACCGTTTTACCGAGGATCGACTGATCGCAATCCATGGTTTTCAGGCCTTTTTCGCTGATCAGGCAGACATCGCTGTATGTGGTCAGGTCCACATGTTTCATCATCCGGCCGTGAAGCAATTCGCGCTTAGCCAGATCCTCAATGTAGATCGGTTCCACGCCGTTGACGCTGGCGTTGCCTGTGAATCCCTCACTTACCAGTTCAGCGTTACTGGTGATCATGGCTGATACAGTCGTCAACATGGGAAT
>JAQTRI010000385.1 GCA_028711905.1 Candidatus Wallbacteria bacterium
CAAAACCGTGCGATTACCGGAAAGAATCAGGAGCAGAATTTTGATCGCCGGTTGCACGCACAGGGAAGACGAGGAGATTGTTTTCAGTGCTTTGTCTGAATTACTCAAATCAGGCATTGGTGTGTTCATCGCTCCAAGGAATATCGTGCGCTGTGATGAAGTGATCCGTCGCGGGAAAGAACTCGGTTTCGATGGGTTGAAAGCTGGAACTGGGAAAGGCAGGGATTTTACCGTGATCGACAGCATGGGAGTGCTGGACAGATATTATTCAGATTCTGAGTGGGCCTTTGTTGGGGGGACTTTCAAGGATCTCGGTGGACACAATATCATGGAACCGGCTCAATCCGGCTGCAGGGTTCTGTTCGGTCCGTTTATCCGGAATTTTGCACAAGAGGCCGCTGAACTGATCAGGCTGGGCATCGGACTGAAGATTGAGAATGCCGATGATTTAGCTGCAGCATTGAATTCCCTTGAGCATCCGGACTGGGAGGGATTTGCCGAACTTCTGGCAATTAACCAGGTGTGCTTCGAAAATCTGGTGAAGAGAGTGGGGAACGAGATTGCTTAGCTTTACGATGAAGAAAATAGCATCAGGTCTTTATTTTTTGGGGTATCTGGTTGACAGGATGCTGCACGCATTTCGTCCGGCTGCCGCTCCCCGTCCGGTCATCAGCATAGGTAATCTCACGGCTGGAGGAACCGGCAAAACCACGCTGACCTGTGAAGTGGTTGAAGATCTGCGAAAATCCGGTTTGAGAAGCGTGATCATTATCCGCGGTTATCGCGCCCGGCGCAGTGGTAATTATCAGGTTTTTCCGGATGATGATCCGGTCCTGTGCGGAGATGAGGCTGTCCTGCTGGCCCTTCGCACTGGAACAGGTGTCTACGCCGGGGTCAACCGGGTCAAGAGTATCCGCAAAACCCGCAGGAATTGTCCGGACTGCTATGTACTGGATGACGGTTTTCAGTATTACAGGTTGAAGCGAGATCTGGATATCCTGCTGCTGGATGCGATGCAGCCCTCAGAAGATTATCATCTGTTGCCATCCGGTCTTTTGAGGGAACCGTTTTCAGCTTTATCCAGAGCCGGCATGGTGGTGATAAGCAGAAGCGGCGAAGCTGATAAGAGCTGGGTTGCTTTTCTTAAAAGCATGGTGCGAACGGTCAGACCAGATATTCCGATATTTGAAGCGAAAACCGTGGTGCGCGAGTGGCTCGATCTGAACTGGAAACCTGTTGCGCCACCGCTTGAAGTAATTGCCTGCTGCGGGGTTGGAAATCCCGGATCTTTTCGGACTTTGCTGGAACGCAATGGTCTTGTTGTAACTGATTTCCGCATATTCCCGGACCATCATGATTTTACGGTATCAGACCTCATCGGTATGCTGAACACAGGAAAAATGGTCGCTGTCACTGAAAAAGATGCTGTCAAGCTCAGGCGGATTGTGCCTGATGAGCAATTGCCGGAAGTGGTCTTTCCCAGGGTAGGGATGGAACTGGACAGGTCATTCTTTGATACTGTCAGGGATGTGGCCGGCATGTCTTTGGGAGGCGGAATGTGACTTCCGATAAGGAGCATCGTGTCCGGGTTGCTGTGATTACTATGGGGGATCCCGCCGGCTGCGGGCCTTTTCTGATCGACAGCTGGATCAGAGATGGAAAAGCAGGAGAAGGGATATGCTATATTATTGTCGGCAGTCGCGACCAGTTGAAGACCGGATCTGAGCTGCTGGAATTTCAGAAACCTGAGAATGGTGTTTTTCTCCTTGACGCCGGCGATTCGACCGGAATTGTCCCGGGGAAACCACAGGCCTCTGCCGGAACACTTTCTTTCGGATATCTGAAAACAGCGTTAGAACTGATTGCCGGTTTGCCGGGCTCAATGCTCGTTACCTTACCGGTGTGCAAAAAGTCCTGGGAACTTGCCGGTATTCCATATACCGGGCACACAGAAGTGCTGAAAGACCTGTCCGGAGCTCAGGAAACCGTGATGTTTTTCATGGGAAGGCATATGAACATTGGTCTTTCCACTACTCATCTGCCCTTGAAAAAAGTGCCTGAGTCGGTTGATGCCGGAAGAATTCTCAGGCAACTGAGAATTTTATCCTCATGCGGTTTTTTTCAGGTAAAGAAACCGAAGATCGGTCTGCTCGGACTGAATCCTCACAATGGGGAGGGGGGGCTGCTCGGCAGTGAAGAGGTTTTGTTGGAAGAAGCTATCAGATCAGCCCGTCAGGAAGGGATCGATGTTTTCGGTCCTTTAGTTCCTGACGCATTTTTCCACACACCGGCGGACTGCTATCTTGCTCTTTACCATGATCAGGGACTGATTCCATTCAAACTGCTGCATGGAATATCCGGAGTGCACCTGACTCTCGGGCTACCGTTTTGCAGAGTATCTGTTACGCACGGAACGGCTTTTGACAGAAGTGATAATAATATCGACCGGACTGGATTCAACGGGGTGATGGAATTCGCAGCTAAAATACTCAGAAAAGGTGACAGGAACTACTGACGAACTCTTTACTTTTTGAAGAGAGGTCCGATATAATCAACAAAGTTTGCTCTCCGCAAAGATTGTGTTATATTATTTTCGGAGGTCGCGAGATGTATTTGAATAGAAAAAAAGGCTTTTCATTGGTTGAACTGATGATCGTTGTCGCGATCATAGGTATTCTGATCGCCGTGCTGCTTCCTGAACTTGGAGACATGGCACAGCGGTCCAGAATTTCAACGGCTCAGAGGTCCATGAACGCCATCAGAGACGCTATTATCCGGTTCCGGGCCCAGGAAGGACGGAGACTGGAAAGTCTTGAATGGCTGGTACCAAATTACCTGACTGAATTAAGACGCGATCCCTGGGGCAATATTTATCAGATCATGGAAAATGATGGAGTGATAATTTCTTACGGTCCTGACAGTGCAGGAGATTTGAACAATCCCTCAGCACAGTCCAATCGTGATAATCTGGTGCTTTCTTACCTCCCGCCACTATCCATTTCCGAAGGCAGGCAGACTGTTGACCTGAACGGTAACGGTATGATCGACAACGGTGATGTCATAACCATTTACTTCAGCAAACCGCCAAGATATCCGGCTCAGGCGGGTACTGATGGAGCGGATTTTTATTTCATGAAGGATTTCACCGGTGTTGATGCGAATTATGTCACGGATGTTGATCCTGTGGACGAAAAGCCGGACGCCAGCGGAGGAGACCGGTTCTATACTACAGCTGGAGCGGATACTCAGCTCGACATGGGAGGATTGACCGGTTTGAGTCCGGGCTATCTGGATGATGGAACCAGCGCAGAGGTTTGCGCTCTTGGCGGACAATGGGACTTCACTGTTTTTGTTATCGACCGGAGCACTGACCCGACCAAGTCCTTTTCACAGCCGGTTTTTGTCCGTTTTAACCCGAATCGTGTCGATCCACCGGCAACTGCGGTCAGTTACAGGGATCAACGCGGAAACCTGGCGATGAATAACAACTACAATGTCAAGATCAAGCGACCCGGTGAATACTGATATTCGGTCCGAAACAGGCATGTAATCCCGTAGGGGCACGCTAAAGCGTGCCCCTACCTATTTTATGGCGTTTGTGTTAAAATCTATCCCATGAAAGATTTGCTTCAGTGTCTTTTGAGCAGTGAATTTTCCGTTCGTCGCAATGCTGTGATCAAGCTGGCGAAACTGGATGATATGGATGGAAATACCCTGTCGGAATTCTACCTGCACCTGAAAAAAATCGCTCTGGGGGGAGACCGGGCCCTTGTTTATTTTGTGCGCAAAGCCCTTTCCAATCTGGAGCGGATCGACCGCGAACATCAGAATGGGAAAGAAACGCGGTTGAACGGACAAGTGGCGAGAGAGCAGCTGATTCAGTCGCTTGGGTCTGATGATAAGGTGGTCAGAATGAACGCGCTTGAAGCCCTGGCCCGTAT
>JAQTRI010000386.1 GCA_028711905.1 Candidatus Wallbacteria bacterium
CTGGCATCGCAGTGATCAAGAAAGGGCAGAAGACTTCCGGCGTCTTCCATGCAGCAGACCCTTCCGTAGCAGCTGATCAGCGTGGCTGTGATAAATTCATCCTTTTCAATTTCAAGGAAATGCCTGATTTCTGATTTATCCATTGCGCAAAAGCCGGTGAACACCGTTTTCAGAAATGCGAGCTTTTCCTCGCGACTGCCGCTTTCCATAATCTTCAGTTCGATTTTCTCCATCATCGGTTTCTGCTCCGATTTCCATAAAGAATAAGTAGCACAAAAAAAGCCCGGATTAAACCGGGCTTTTGTGGAACGATCAGCCGAAGTTATTTGCCGAGGAACTGCTTGTATTTAGAATAAACCTTTTCCATAGTGGCATCATCGACACGCCACATTTCAATTGAACCGTGAGAAGGCGCCATATTATTTTCCATCCATGTGACCCAGATGTCCATGTCTGAATACAAGTCAACGCGATTGTTGGCATTAGTGAAAGCGCTGCCTGTGTCGTGGGCAAACCAGTAACCATCGTGCGTTTCACCGTTAGGAAGCAAAAGACCGCGGCATTTCGGCACAAAATAAACACCCTTGTAAGGGATCTGGTTCTTGTTGACTGCCATGGAATGGAATGAAACCACCCAGTAGCCCGTTGCAGTGATGCCTTTGCATCCGGCAGGGGCTACGATAAAGCGCTTGATCCCTCCCCATGTGGCTGTGCGGTTGTCGTTCATGATGCCGCTTCCCTGCATGCAGAGGCAGGCGAACCAGCGCCCACTCGTGACTTTGATCAGATCACCCTGAGGAGTGAGTATGTCCTTTTTTTCTGTGCCGTCATAACTAACACCATAAAGAACACCTGAAGTGGGAAAGCCCTGTTCTCTCGTGCTGCAGTAATAAGTGGGTTCCTGATTATTGATTCTGGTGAATTTGGAAAGATCAGGTGGGATGTCTCCGCCGGGAAGTGGATCGTTATTGTCCGGGACATTGTCGTCACTGTTGTCGCTGATACTCAGATAGCCGGATGATGACCAGCCTGTAATGTTATTGGGTGTAATGATTTTATACCATCCATTGGAACTGTCGAGCACAGGTACTGTCACCCCGTTGGAAAGGCAATCGATGATACTGTAGCTGGTACCCGGACCTGAGCGAACATTAAGGGATGTTGCGGTTACAGTGGCCTGCTGCGCCTTTTCACTAATCAGTTCGGTCGTGGCTGGTTCCTCGAAGACTATTGAGAGCAGACTGCTGTGAACAAATCCGGTTTCACCGGAAAAACTGACCATGAAGAAACCGCTGCATGAGCCCTTGACTTCAAGCACTGTTCCGGCAGGTATCAGGGTCAGAAACTCACTGTCAAAGGATGAGCCGTTGGTCAGGCATGCCCCTGATGTGGCAACAGTAAATCTGGGGAGTCCCTGCCAGTTTATGACATTACCGACTCTGGGGGTATCGATGCATTCTTTGAGCTTTATGGCTTCAGGACCAAGATCAGGACCGGACAGGAATCTTTCGAACAGGTAGAGCCTGCTGCGATCGAACTCTTCCGCCAGATATCCGAGAACAACACGGCTGATATCATCGTCACAGCTGAGGATCTCTTCGATAACTCCGGCCAGATGTTCTTCGGATAGATAAAGTTCATCAAGGTTTTCAGCGGCTGCTCCGCCGTTCTGAGCGACAGATTGCAGGGCCATGCGATTTTCTGAGGCCAGCGTGAAATCATTAATCAGGGACTTGATGCCACCGGCATCAGAACATGTTGAAATCAACAAAATTACTAACACAAGAAAATACTTCATACTATCCCCCAGATGCTGATACTTGATACATGTAAAATTATACAACAAATCAAGGATATTACCAGCGCTTTTCCTCTTGATATTTCTTACAAGAGTACCGGACGACCAGTGAATTATTGCTCTTTAACCCCATAAAGCATACTGCAGAAGTCCTTGTCAGTAAATGCATGCAGCCGAATCGCTATCCTTTATGTAGTAAAAGCTCACTGATGACCGATAGGTAAACTATGCCATGAACAGAAAACTGTTCCTGTTGATTTTTTTCATGTTCCTGTGTCACTTCTGCCGGGCAGACCTGGTTCAGGAAGGTAAATCTCTGGGTATCAGGCCTTGGGAGATAACCGTTCTTAATGCGTTGTCGATTGAAGTCATGTCTTCCTCAGGAGCAGGCTCCACACTGGGAGGGGGGACAATGGAATCTCTCACGACTTTCGGTTCCAGCACCGCCATTTCCAGCATGTCGAGCCTGGCAGTTGATTCAGTGCGATCAGAGTTTTATCTGAAGCAGGCGCTTTTTAAGTGCAGTAAAACCGAATACAGAGCCGCCCTGGATGATTTCCGATGGTCACTGATTTATTACAACCGCAATGCTGATGCGCATTTTTACATAGGAGTCGCACTGCTGGAACTTGGAGATCTGACAACTGCAACGGATCACTTCACTAAAGCGTTGGAACTCGAGCCGGGAATGACAAGGGCTTTCCTTTTTCGCGGCCTGGCATTCAGCCTGATGGGAAACTACGCCCCTGCAATAGACAGCTACACTTCCTGTTTAAAACTTGATGATAATTCAACTATAGCGCGCTTCAACCGTGGTATCGCATTTCGGGCCATTGCTGAGACTGACGAGGCTTTGGCGGATTATTCAATGATTTTGAACAAGAGGGATCTGATTTCCGCACTGATTAACCGCGGTAATCTTTTTTCCTGTATGGGTGAATTGCAATCCGCACTTGAGGATTATGACAAAGCTGCCGAACAGGCTGAGCGGGAAGCAGTTGTTCTTCATAACAGGGCCCTGACGCGCATTGAGGCCGGGAACAATGACGGGGCTGTCGAGGATGCTGAAATACTGTTGCAATGCGGTCAACTTCAAGATGAGGCGTTACTGCTGAAAGGGATTGCTCTGATGCGATCCGGGAAATCCGCAGCCGCCTCGGAAGCATTCACCGGATATCTCGAACGAAACCCCGGGAAAGTATACATTCTCTATCTTAGAGCCTCCTGCCGGTTCGATCAGCGACTTTACAAAGATGCACTCTCTGATCTTGACATGGTTTTAGCCAGAGAACCGCTTTATGCTTCAGCGCTCTCCCTTAGAGGCTTGACATGGAAAGCCCTGGGAAACTTCAGTGCAGCTGTCAGTGATTTCAGTGCTGAAATCAGTTTAAATCCTGAATTTACCAACTCTCACATACACAAGGCTGAAGCACTTGCCGGATCAGGGAAGTATGATGAAGCTGCTTTTGAATGCGGGGCTGCACTGGAACTGACTGGTCAAAACCCGGTCATTTCATTGCAGAAAGGTCTTTATCACCACATGGGGGGGAGACACGAGGATGCAATAATCGATTTCAGCAGTGTGATTGAAATTCAGCCTGATTGCGCACGGGCATACTATTTGCGCGGGAATTCCCTTTTTAATCTTGGCAGGTATGAAGAGGCTCTGTCCGATTATTCACGAGCTATTGAGCTGGATTCGCTAATGCGGTATGCATATTGTGCCCGCGCGATTGTCTACGAGAAACTGAATAACTTTTCCAGCGCTCAGGAAGACTGGACCACATTCGGTCAGGTGCGAAAAAAATAACAGCTCGAGTTTGGCAAATTTCCCCCATTTCCGAGCTGAAATCATTGTGGGGTGGCCAGGGATAACTTATTGAGCTCTTGGTCCATAAAGTACTGAAGCACATTATGGACTTAGAGATCAATAATCTCACACTGAGCCATGCGAAAGGAGAGAAAAAGTTGGCCTAGGTCAGGACCCGCCACCAGCCTTGGTTTTTATCCAACTGATGGCTGCACACTACCGAAAATTGCCAAACTCAAACAGTTAAAACCATCAACTCAGAATCTGAAATTCCCGAAAGAGGCTGACGCGCCGTCACAGTGGAAATTTATGACGGGCCGGGAACGGTGGA
>JAQTRI010000387.1 GCA_028711905.1 Candidatus Wallbacteria bacterium
CTCTGATTATAACAACCAGTTGGGGAACGCTTTGGAACTTTCCGGATCAGGGCGTAAACCACTGGAATTTTTTCAGTTTCTCTGCTATGCCGGATTATACCTGGGCAACGGTCGGGTCAACGATTTTATGAGCTTTCTCTGTGATTACCGCAGCGAAGCCATGTGCTTCCTGAAAAAGTTTTTTCTCGGTAATCTGTAAAAGCTGCATCAGAACCAGTATATCGCATTGCGGTATTGCGGTGCAATATCAAATTTGACACCTCTTTGGTACCAATGCTATGCTTGTTTTGCACCGCACAACCGGAGGTAATCATGACTGCTTCTCACATGGCTTGGACTGCTCTGGCAATTTATGTGTTCATCACAGTCGTCCTGACAATCAGAGGCGCGCTGCGCACTAAGGGTCTCGCGAGTTTTGCGCTCGGCAGCAAGGATATTCCACCTGCAATGGGTGGAATTTCACTCACTGCGCAAATGACATCAGTTGCCACTTTTGTTCTAAATCCAGGTTTAGTGTATCAATACGGAATTTCCGGCCTGCTTGGATTCGGCATGGCAGCTGCACTGGGCATCACTTTTGGGCTGATCGCTTTTTCCAGGCGCTTTCTGACTACCGGTTCAAGGATTGCCGCCTTCACAGTTCCTCAGTGGATCGGAAAAAGGTACCAATCCCAAGGGTTGACACTGCTTTTTGCCGTTATTTCCCTTGCTTTGATTGCCTTCTCCGTGCTGATCGTGGTAGCCATAGCTGTATGCATCGTATCCATGCTGTCTCTGAATACGGGCAGCACTCCCTTCAGCATCCTTTTGTGCAGTATCGTTGCTTTTTTCTTTACCTATATTATGCTCGGTGGAGTCAATACTCACGCTTACACCAATTCCATCCAAGGCATAGTCATGCTTGTAGTAGCACTGATCCTGATCTCCTCCGGGTGGCCGCTCCTGTTCAAAAACGGAGGTATCCTGGCATCCCTTCGTGCTATTGATCCTAATCTGGTAAGTCTCACCAATCCGGCTTCCCTTTACTTCAGGGATTTTTTTGAAGTGTTTGTCTGTAACTTTCTCGTTGGGCTGGCAATTGTCTGCCAGCCGCACATTGTCAGTAAAGTGCTTTATCTGAAAAGCGAAAAGCAGGTTACCCCATATTTACTCACAGCGATCATGGCAGGTCTGGTCTTCTCCACAGTTATGGTGGTCGGATTGTTTGCCAGGGTTTCACTTCCTGTTTCACCGTTTCTCTCCAGTCACTCCGATTTAGTCATTCCCACTTACATTGCCGCCAATTTCACCCCTCTTTTTCAGGTGCTGATCACCATGGGCCTGATCTGCGCCGGGGTTTCCACACTTGAGGGCATCCTGCTCTCGCTCCTGACTATACTCTCGAACGATATTTTTCTGCCGCTGCTTTCCCGCGGTAACACCAAAGAATCTGAGCAGGTGACCACGGGAAAAGCCCTTTCTTATGGTCGTGCAGCCCTGGTTCTGACAGGAGTAGTGGTGATCTGGCTTTCCAATTGGCAGATCAATAATCCAACCGGTGGATCCGTTGTCATCTTTGGCATGTATGGGGTATATCTCCTTTTTACCGCTTCATTTTTCCCTCTCTCATGCGGTATGTTTCTTCCCCGTGTTACAAAGAACGCTGTAACAGCCGGGGTGATTGCCTCAATAGCAGTGTATTGCGCGACTGGTTTTTTTCACTTCACCCACTATTCCAACAACCCGGCTTTTCTATCAACTGCAGCAATTATTGCGGGCTGGACCGTAATCGGGATCTGGCAGCTGAAGCCTGCTGCGGTTAGTGTTCGTCCATAAATTCCGGGGTGGTCGAGCACTATGTCTGATATGTGATACAATATCCATGAGGTGGCTGCATGGTAAATTCCTCATTCCGTCCCGGATCTTTTTTCCTGTCTGTATTGACCGGGGTGCTTTTACTGTTAGCTGACCCTGTATTTTCGCGCACTGGTCTTGCTGCGAGCCCGGAACATTTACATGCTGTCCCCTATTATGATTCCCGGCTGGGGTTTAATCTCCTCCTGCCAGCAGGTTATACCGTGCTGCCTTATGAAAATAACGATGCTTTCACGGCATTGAGTCCCCAGTCCGGAAAAAGCGGTTTCCGCAGAAAAATCGGGGTGCGCATCGAATCCGTTCCTCATGCCATGACACTGGACGAGTATTTGAGACTTTCAGAGATAAACCTCAGCGAAACCTTTGAGCATGTGACACTACACTCTAAGGCAAACGCCACTCTGGCAGGCAGCAGGGCTATCCGGATAATGTTCTCCGCCGATCTCGGCATTCTTCGTTTCAAGGTACTGGCCTACTTCCTGCTCAGGCCCGGAAAAGCCTATGCCATTTCCTTTACTGCTCCGGAGGCGATTTTTGCCTCATCGCTTCCCGAGTTCGAAGAGAGCGCCGCTTCTTTCGAAACTGCACCAGTAATCATCGAAAATCAGGGCACTGGCGAGGTTTCGCTCAACGGCAGACATTTTTCTCATTTTCGCCACGGATATGAAATCGACTTCCCTGATCTTTGGTGCGTTTTTCCAGACCATCAGGGTCTTGACGCTTCAGCCCTGAGCCCTGTTGAATCCCAGGACGACCAGTTCATTGAGAACATCGCCGTCAGATCAAGTCTTCTGACAAAAGAGATCTCGCTTTTTTCATTTAAAGAGAACGCTGTGGCCGGCATGAGCCGTTCTCTGCCGGATTTCACTGTCCTCAGCAGTTCAGAAACAGAACTGGATGGAGTGAAAGCCTCCAGAATTCATGTCTCATACTCCACCGGAGATGTCACTGCAGAAGCTCTGGTCTTAATCCTCCTGAAAAATAAACTCAGCCTGCTCATTACAGGAGTCGCAACACCCAAGTCATTTTCACGCTATTCAGATAGATTCGAAAAAACCTTTTCATCCCTCAGGTTCCGAGTCCCCATTCCGGCCGAAGTTTTTGAACCGTCGGCCAGATTGAAGGAATACAGAAACGACCTTCATGGTTTTGTGCTTGGTTTTCCTCCTGACTGGAAGTTGCATGAAAACACTATGGGAGCAATTATTTCTGCCTTGAGTCCACCCGAATCCACGGCAGACATGTTTTTCGAGAATATCAGCGTTACTGTTGCCGATTTTCCCGCAGGCATGAGCCTGGAAACTTACTGTACCGAATCCCTTTCCGCATGGCAGTCCTTTTTCAACGGTTTTCGCGAGCTTGCCAGAGAATTCATCACTATCAGCGGCAAGGAAGCAGTGCGTCTCGAATCCGAGCATAGTATGGGCCTGATTAAGATCAGGGGGCTCTTTTTTGTCATCAGGGACGGGAACCGCTGTTTCATCATCGCCTGCGCTGCCGAACCCGACCGGTTCGCCTCCTTCCTTCCGATATTCGAAGAGTGCTGCGCCGGATTCAGAATTCTCCCCACGCCTTGACAAATCACCTGTCTTTTTCATAAAATGAGTTTCATCATTCAACGGAGGATTTCATGATTACCAAAGATATGGGCATTCGCCAGATCATAGAAGAATTTCCCCAGGCCATCACCTTTTTTTCTCAGCACAATCTGGGATGCATCGGCTGTATGGCCGCCTCATTCGAGACCCTTGAGCAGGGATTGAACGCCCATGGCTTTGATATAAACAAATTCATGAAGGAATTGAACGAATTTATTGGGGCGAATCCGGCCTGATGCTTCAACCCACTCGCGCGCTGATCCATATTGACCGGTTCCGCCGCAACAGTCTAGCTGTCAGAAGCAAGGTCGGTCCGGGCTGCCTCATCTGCATGGCACTTAAGGCTGATGCTTATGGTCATGGCGCAATTGCCTTAGCGCATGAAGCTGAATTGAGCCGCCTGGCGGACTTCATCGGTGTAGCTACTGTGCCGGAAGGTATTCAGATCAAGGAAAGCGGGGTCCGCCTTCCTGTGATCA